>JAZQMH010000039.1:0-7371 GCA_045543255.1 Vescimonas sp. | reverse complement strand
GCTTCACTCCCTTCGAGGTCACCTACGTCATGTTCACGGTGGGCATGGTGGTGTTCATTCCCGCCTCCTTGGTGCAGGGCGCAGGCCACATGGCAGAGACCTTCCTCCCCGCCATTCAAAGCGGTGGTTTCTGGGCTGCCGAGGTGTAGTTGGGCATCGTCTCCTCCGTGATCGCCTATTTCCTCTTGAACTTCGCCAACGGCAACCTCAGTGTGTCGGAGACCTCTATCTTCAGCAACGTGACCACCGTGGTCAGCGTGCTGGCAGGCGTCCTCCTGCTCCGTGAGCCCTTCGGTATCTTCCAGTTCTTAGGTGTCGCCGTCATTTTGGTGTGCGTCTACCTTGCCAACGTCACGCCGAAAAAGGAATAAAACAAAAGACCGTGTATCGCCCGATACACGGTCTTTTCTCTATGGTCAGAGGAGCTCTCTGAGCTTATCGAGGAACGCCTCTTCGCCCCACGTGTTGATTTTGAAAAACACTGCCTGTGAACCGCCGGAGGTGATGGCGGAGAGCTGAATCTCCCCCTCTGCACCTTGAAACAGCGTCACATTGAGGCTGACGCGATTTCCGCCGGCATAGCTGTAGCGCTCAAATACCCGCACGCTGCACCTTGCACCGTTGGCGCTGAAATCGCTGCCGTCTTCTAAGGTAGCCGAAACGCTGCCCTCTTCAATGCTCCGCTCGATTTTCCTAAGGAGCTGGTCAAAATCCCCTGTGAGTGTCATTTCCAATTTTGCCATAGGTCGCATCCTCCTTTATAAGTGTGAAGGTTTCTCCAACAACGGTATGCTACGCAAGGGGCAGCGCCACTGTAAAGACTGTCGCTCCCTCGTCGCTCCGCGCGCTGATGGTGCCCCGATGCCCGTGGACGATTTCCCGGGCAATGGCCAAACCGAGCCCGAAGCCCTTCGCCTCGCCGCGGGAGTCATCCGCCCGATAAAAGCGGTCGAAGAGATGCTCCAGCTTTTCGGCGGGGATGGGCGCGCCCTCGTTCTCCACCGCCAAAACCGCCTGCTTTCCCACTTTGTCCAGCGTCAGCCGTATTGCGGTGCTGGGTGCGGCATATTTTACCGCGTTATCCAGCAGAATATTCACCAGCCGCCGCAGCTGTTCCGCCTCTCCCAAAATGTGCAGGTCGTTTTCAATGTCATAGTGGAGGGCGTGCCCTGCCTCGAAGGCCACAGGCTCAAACCGCAGCGCCGCCTCCGTTACGATCTCTGAAAGGGAAGTGGGAGCGAGAACGGGCTTTGCCTCCTCTGTGCGCCACAGTGTCAGCATATCCTCCACCAGTGCCTTCATCCGCTGCCCTTCGGCGCGAATATTTTCCACATAGGTCGCCTGCTCCTCGTCTGCCGTTTCCTCCAGCAGGGCGGAGGAGGAGAGGATCACCGTCAGGGGTGTTTTTAGCTCATGGCTCGCGTCGGCGAGGAACTGCTTTTCCCTTTTCCACGCCCGCTCCACAGGCCCCGTGATATACCCCGCCAGCAGCCAGCCCAGTGCCGCCACCACCGCCAGCGCCACAACGAACAGGAGCGCTCCCATAAGGGTCAGCGAGCGCAGGGTGTCCTGTTCAAAGGAGCTGTCCATAAAGGCGATACGCACCGTTAAAAGCCCGTCCTGACGGCAAAACCGCAGGCCCTGCTCCCGCAGTACCCCCTGCCGCAAACCGCTGTGCATAGCGGCCTCCACGGCCTCGGAGAGGGCTTCGTGGTCGCTTAAGTCGTAGTAATTGCTGCCCGATACCCGCACCGTACCGCTGGGCAGCACCTCGGCGATAAAGCAGGGAGCTTCCGCCTGCTCTGCCCCGAATTGCAGCGCCGCGAGAAGCTGCTCTGTGCTTCGCTGGGCGATGGTGTTGCGGGCGGAGAAAAAGAGGGACAGCAGCACTGCCGCAAGCAACACCGCCACGAACAGTACCGTCAGTCCCACAACTTTTTTTCGTAATTTTTGAATCATGCCCCTACCTCCAGACAATAGCCCACCAGACGCAGCGTCTTTATCCGTACGCGGGAATGGAGATGGGAGAGCTTACGCCGCAGGAAGGAGATGTAGACCTCTACACTGTTCTCCTCGGCCTCCGAGTCATAGCCCCATACTTTCACAAGGATCTGCTCCTTCGACACCACCTGCTGCCCGTTTTGCAGCAGCAGCGCCATGAGCTCGTATTCCTTGCGGCTCAAGCGCACATCCCGCTCGCCGCACACAAGACGGAACGTACCCGTCTCCAAGGTAAGATCCTCCCACCGCAGCGCATCGCTTGCCGTCCCCTCGCTCCGCCGCAGCAGAGAGCGGATGCAGGCTAGCAGCTCCTCCCCTTCAAAGGGCTTAGTGAGATAATAATCCGCGCCGCTGTCAAGACCCGCCACGCGGTCTTGCAGCTCGCTTTTTGCCGTCAGCATCAGCACAGGGACGGTGTTCCCTTGGGAGCGCAGCGTCCGCAGCAGGGTAAGACCATCCATCTTCGGCAGCATCACATCCAGCACCAAAAGGTCATAGATGCCGCTGAGGGCGTTATCAAGACCTGTCGCCCCATCGTGGCACACATCGGTGGTGTAGCCGCTGCGGTGGAGCAGGCGGCGCAGCATATCCGCCAGCCGCACCTCGTCTTCAACGATTAGAATCCGCATATCACTTCGCGTAGATCAGCAGCACCAGCAGGGGGGAGATCTGTGCCGACTGGACAAGATAAATGGTGCTGTCGTCGTTCATGGTGGCGTAATAGCCCTCCTCGGGGCTGCGCAGCGCGCCCAGCGTCAAGGTGAAGGTGGACTCCACATTCACCGTGTTGAGATATTCCACCGTAATCTTGGCTGTCGGTGCGGAAAAGCCCGTGTAGGCCAAGGCCTGCTTAGAGGGCAGGAAATCGAAGCACTTGCTCATCTGCAGGGAGGCAAGGGCATGGATGACCTCCTCGGCGCGGGCGCTCACCTTTTCCTTGGCGCTGTTCCACTGACCGTCCACCTGGGTCATACGGATGCTGCTCTCGCTGCTCTCCACCGTAACGCTCAAGAGATTTTCCGCCGTGAAGGAAGGCAGCGTCGGCAGCAACGCCATATCATAGACATTGCGGCTGAGGCGCTGAACAAAGGCGTCGGGCAGTACGAACACAGACTCGTAGCCCTCTATCAAGGCAAACCAAGAGCCGTCCTCCGCCTGATCGCCGATATACATCATGCCATCTACCGTCTCGCCCTTCACCGTCAGATACTTCTGTGGATCGCTGAGCCCGTAGACCTCTAAATCAGCGGCGGGCGGCGCTTGCTGCAGCTGCCCCAGCTCCTTCAGTGCGGCGATGATCTCCTCAACCTGTGTCCCATCCAGCGGGAAGGTGGGCTCATCCACCCACACCCATTTTTCCCCTTCCTCTTCCAGAGAAAAGCGCAGGGTGATAGCACCATCGCAATACTCCAAGAAGGAGATGGTGTCCTCCACAGGAACAAGATTATTTTCTGCCAGCACATCCTCTGTGGCGGCATCTGCCGCCACCTCTTCATTCTGTGCCTGATCGCCTCGTCCGCAGCCTACCAAACAGGCCGCCAAAACGGCGAAAAGAAGGATAAGGGCCATATATTTTTTCATAGGGAACTCCTTTATTGATAAGAACAATATACTTCAATATACCATTTTTCTCGGAAAAAGAAAAGGAAAAAGTGTAAACATTTCCGCCAAAACGGCAAAAAAGCATCCTTCCGCTCTGAGGAAGGATGCTTTTTTATGCAATGTTACAGGCTTACCGCCACGGTCACGGCGCAGCCGTTCACCTCGGTGTAGCGCAGGGCCACCTTCTGAGGCAGGGCCAAGCGGCTCAAAGACAGCAGCGGGCCCTTGCCCGTCACCTTGAACAGGGCTTCCTTCGCCGTCCAGCACTCCCAGAAGCGGTGATAGCAGCCCTCGCGACCGAAGTTAATGTAGGCCATCTCCGCCTCGGAGCAGGCGCGGGCCATAAACTTCTGATCGGCACCGCGAATCACTTCCACATCCACGCCCAAGGGCTTGTCATCCAGCGCTGCCAGCACCCACGGGCCGCTGTGGCTCACACTGAGGTAAACGCCCTCCGCCTCGGCGGCGGGCTTACCGCTGTCCTCCCAAGCAAGGGGTGCGCTCTCGGCGCTGCCGCCCAAACGCTCGCTGAGAGCGCGGCGCAGCAGCAGTTCTCCCGCGGCGCTGCGCTTGCGGTCATCCTCGGCGGGGAAATCGCTGATGCGGCGGCGGCGCTCGGCGCTCATCATGGCCATGGCGGCGTCATATTCCGCCGTCGTCATCTCCTTGATATTGTACCAATACAGTTTCATCTTTCTCTACCTCCAACGGGGGATTTTTTCCTGCAAACAGTATACCATATTCTCCCGCCTCTTTCCACTGTTTTTCTCTTGCGGTTGCTTTTTCTTTCCAATTACGCTACAATGACAGGGAAATGTCACACCGCAGGAAGGGAGCAGATCTTCATGGAGCAGAACTATAAATTCACCATCGCCTACGACGGCAGCCGTTTCTTCGGCTGGGAGCGTCAGCCCGACCGTGAGACCATTCAGGGCAAGCTGGAGTCCGTCCTCTCCCGCCTACAGGGAAAAAGCGTGGAGATCATCGGCGCAGGCCGCACCGATGCCGGTGTCCATGCCCGCGCCATGGTGGCTAACGCCGTGCTGGATGTGAAGGAGAGCCCCGAGGAGATCCGCGACTATATGAACCGCTACCTCCCCGATGCCATCGCCGTCCGCGAGGTGAAGCCCTGCGCGCCCCGCTTCCACGCCCGCTATAAGGCCATCGGCAAGACCTACCGCTACACCGTCCATGTAGGAGAGGTAAAGCCCGTCTTTGACCGCAAGTATGTCACCATCCTCCCCTATGTCCCCGATGTGGCGGCCATGCGCCGCGCCGCCGCAGATTTGGTGGGTGAGCATGATTTCGCCGCCTTCTGCGGCAATCCCCGCATGAAGAAATCCACCGTCCGCACCGTGGACAGCATCTTGATCGAACAGCGGAAAGACCGCATCACCTTCACCTTCCATGGCAACGGCTTCTTGCAGAACATGGTGCGCATCCTCGTAGGCACTCTGTTGGAGATCGGACGGGGTTACTGGCCCAGCGAGAAGGCCGCCGAGATCTTGGCCTCCCGTGACCGCAAGGAGGCGGGCCCCACAGCCCCGCCGGAGGGGTTGTGCCTCATGAAGGTGGACTATTAAGCAAAAAAGAAAGCCCTCATGGGCTTTCTTTTTTTGCTTACATATTGTGGATATCGTCCAGCAGCTCCTGCAGGGACATGGTGCTGACAGACTTGTCCGCCTCGCTCTCCTCCTCGGTGTAGGTGGAGTCTACGAAGAAGGTGTCCTGCTTGTCCTCGGCGGCGGCCTCACGGCGCTGATGGAGCTCCTCCTGTACCGCAGAGGAGAGATCCTCCACGAAGGGGCTGGAAAGCCCATCATCCATAGGCGCGGCCTCTTTCTCAACCTTGGGCTTTTCCTCCGCCACAGGGGGCTTCGCCACAGGTGCGGCCTTCACAGGCGCTTCCTTTTTAACGGGCGCGGGCTCTGCCTTAGGTTTTTCCACAGCCTTGCGCTCCACGGGCGACTTGGGCGCTGCCTTGGGCTCTTCTCTGTAGCGGGGTGCAGGCGGCGTAGGCGGCTCGTCGTCATAGTCGCCGCTGCTGCGTCCGCTGCGTCCGATGAGGAAGCCCAGCAGGAACAACAGCACGATCACCAACACGGCGGCTACCACCGCCACCATGAGGGTAGACACCTCGCCGATCAGGGGCAGCGTCACCACCATCGGCACAGCGAAAGAGGGGATCTCGGGCTCTGCGTTGGGATCGATGATCTCCATGGTGGGGATGATGCCCTCATATTTGGGCATACGGTACACGTGTACCGTGTAAGTCTTTTTGGTCACGCCATCCTCGGCGGTACAAGTGACGCTCATCACCGTCTCGCCTTCATTGACCAGCTGACGGGTATCCTCCGTCACCTGCAAGGCCTTTTCGTCCTTGGCGACACCGGTCAGCGTCGCGGAATTGGTCTCGAAGGGGACATAGGCCACATAATCCGTAACCGCGCCGGAGAAGGCGGGGGACAGGGGCGCTGCATCCAGCTTCAGATCTGCCAGCAGCGCATCATCGGAGGGCTTATAGTTGGGGTCCTGCTGCCGCGTCACGGTGATGACATAGTACTTCTGGGCGCCGCTGGGTGCGGTGCAGGTCACGGTCACCGTGTTCTCGCCCACCACCAGAGAGTTGCCGCTGACGCTGACACGGGCGCCGCTGTCGGCGGTACGCCAATCCAACTTCAGCTCCGTCACATCATAGGGAACGGTAGCGGTGTAGGCGGTGTTGGAAGAGCTGAACTCAGGGGAGAGGGTAGCGTTGCTGCAGGTGAGGGAAGAGATGGCGCAGTTGTTGCTGGGGGCAGCGCCTACCTTGCCGGACCAGGAAGCAGAGGGAACGCTGCTGTCGCTGTTGCCGTCAGAAACGGTAATGTCGCTGAAAGAGGCGCTCAGGGCCGTACCCACATCCAGTCCGCTCTTTACCCGGAAGGTGACAGACACCACACTGGCAGAGGAGTTGATGGGGTTACCCACGCCGTACATAACGAACTTCGTGCCGTTGGGCACCACATCCCAGCCGCTGAGCTTACCGCTGTAGCTGCGGTATTCCAGCACGGAGCTGTCGTAGTTCAGAGTAGCCTCCACGCCCATGACGTTGCTGCCGCTGACCTTCAAGGTCAGTGTCACGTCGCTGCCTGCCTGAATGGAGCTGTCGCCGGAGAGGGAGGCAGAAGGTGCTGCCAACGCCGTCTGGGGCCACAGCATCACCAGACACAGGGCGAGGGTGATAACAATTTTACTGATATGTTTCATCATGGAAATCTCCTATCAGCCGATTTTTTCCTTGCCGGCCACCACGCAGGCTGCCTTCACCAGATCGGTGATGGTGACCTTGCCGTCAGCGTTGAAATCGGCGGCCTCCAGATACGCGCCGGAGAGATTGGTCTTGTTCAGCAGGTGGGACTGCAGCTTGACCACGTCGGTCACGGAGATCTTGCCGTCGCCGCTGGGATCACCCTTCACGGAGATGGTATACTCGTTGCTGCCGGATTTCACCACCATGCCGGTGGCCAGCTTGCCGCTGGAAACGACACTGCTGCCGCTATACACCGTTCCGTCAACATCGGAAACCGTTGCGCCGGGGGACACCGTCCACACAGGGCCGGAAGGCGTTGTGGTGGAGCTTCCGCCGCCGGAGGAACTCACCCCTCTCTCCCAAACCCTAATCTCACGCGATCTCGCCTTGGCCTTCGACATCTGTAAAATCGGTGGAATTATATGAACTCCATTGTTGAGTTGTAGAAAACTGTTAGAGCAGTTAGGAGAAGAAGA
>JAZQMH010000038.1:0-2584 GCA_045543255.1 Vescimonas sp. | reverse complement strand
GCTGTGCTCCGAGCTTTTGCAGGAAAAGGGCATCCGTGAGCCCCTCTATGTAACGGCGCTGAAATATGCGGGGGTGGACTTGGACAAGACTATGCGCCCCTCGTATCTGCCCGAGCTGACTCTCTCTGAGGAACAGAAGGAGAAGGTGCGGGCGTGGTTTGAAGCACAGCCCCCTGTGGTGGAAAAAGAGAAGCAGGAAGTGCTGCTGAAGGCGGAGGACATCGACTTTACCTACGACGGCGGTCACCATGCCCTGCGGGGTATCAGCGCCACCATTCATAAGGGGGAAATGCTCAGCATCGTGGGTACAAACGGTGCGGGTAAATCCACCTTCTCCAAGGTGATCTGCGGCTTTGAAAAGCCCCAAAAGGGCGTGCTGACGCTCCACGGGGAGGATCTTAGCGGCTTTTCCATCAAGGAGCGGGCAGATTCTATCGGCTATGTGATGCAAAACCCCAATCAGATGATCTCCAAGGTGCAGATTTTTGACGAGGTGGCCTTGGGACTGCGTAACCGCGGCGTATCGGAGGAGGAGATTCGTCCCCGTGTGGAGGAGACGTTGAAAATCTGCGGCTTGCATCCTTTCCGCAACTGGCCTGTGTCGGCCCTGAGCTACGGGCAGAAAAAGCGTGTGACCATCGCCTCGATCCTCGTGCTTGACCCCGAGATTATTCTCTTGGACGAGCCTACGGCGGGACAGGATTTGAAGCACTATACGGAGATCATGGATTTCCTCAGCGAGCTCAATGACCGCGGCGTGACGGTGGTGCTCATTACCCACGACATGCACTTGATGCTGGAGTATACGCCCCGGGCCATCGTATTTCACGGAGGGCGGGTCATTGCCGACAAGACGGCGGCGGAGGTGCTGAACGATCCCACGATCGTGAAGGAGGCCCACTTGAAGGAGACCTCTCTTTACCATCTCTCTGCCCTGTGCGGCATTGCCGACCCCGAGGAGTTTACGCGGCGCTTTATCGCCCGAGATCGGGAGGTGCGGAAATGATCAACCTCTTTAACTACATTGATCGTCCCTCTCCCATCCATCGTCTCACGGGCGCTTGTAAGCTCATTTGCCTCATTTTGTGGACGCTGGCGGCCATGACCAGCTTCTATACGCCCTTGCTCCTTGCCATGACGGTGGCTTCGCTGCTGCTGTTCCGCATTGCCAAGCTGAAGGTGAAGGACATCTCCTTCGTGGTGGGCTTGATGCTGGTGTACATTGTGCTGAACAATGTGCTGATTTTCCTCTTCAGCCCCGATCACGGCACCAGTATCTACGGCACGGAGACGGTGCTTTTGAAGCTCGTCGGCCCCTATGTCATTACGGCGGAGCAGCTTTTCTATCACTTGAACGTGATTTTGAAGAACGCCTGCACCGTGCCTATCGTGCTGCTGTTCGTCTGCACCACCAACCCCTCGGAGTTTGCCGCGTCCCTCAACCGCGTGGGTGTCAGCTATAAAATCAGCTACGCCGTGGCCTTGGCGCTGCGGTATATCCCCGATATTCAGCGTGAGTACCGCGATATTTCCCTCGCCCAGCAGGCACGCGGTACGGAGATGAGCAAGAAGGCCAGTTTGGTGAACCGCCTCAAGGCGGCAAGTACCATTTTGATCCCCTTGATCTTGTCCTCGATGGATCGCATCGAGACCATCTCCAACGCTATGGAGCTGCGGGGCTTTGGTAAGAGCGGGAAGAGAACATGGTATTCGGGGAAGAAGTTTTCCAAGATGGACATTCTCTGCATTACCCTGTGCGTGGTGCTGATGGCCCTGTCGCTGCTCATTACGTTCTTAAACGGCAGCAGATACTATAACCCCTTTATGTGAGAAAAAAGAACGACACGCTGTGGGCGTGCCGTTCTTTTTTGCAGAATTTCCGAGAAATTACAGGGAATTGCCTTTTCCTGCGTGTTGACTTTGGCGTGGGAATATGGTAACATTTATGGGAAGTTTTATGTGGAGGTTGCTGTTATGGAGCATATCAAGACCATTGAGACCCGCAATCTGTGCGAGAGCGCGAAGAACGGCGGCTGCGGCGAGTGCCAGACTTCCTGCCAGTCCGCTTGCAAGACCAGCTGCGGTATCGCCAATCAGCAGTGCGAGAACACTCAGAGCAAGTAATTGCACATAACGAAATGCCGCCGTCAAGGCGGCATTTTTTCTGATACGACCTCAAAGGAGATACGATACTATGATTCATCAGTATAAACTGGGCGGCTACAATGTGGTGTTGGATGTGTGTTCGGGTGCTGTCCATGTGGTGGACGAGGTGGCCTACGACATCATCGGCATGTTTGAAGAGCATTCCGAGGAGGAAATCCTCGCCGCCATGCAGGAGAAATACGGCAATCGTGAGCGTATTACGGAGGCTGACCTTAAGGAGTGCTATGCTCAAGTGGTTGCCTTGAAGGAGGCGGGGAAGCTGTTTGCCCCCGACACCTTCGAGCCTATGGCGGGGCAGCTGAAGGAAAAGACGGCGGGTGTGGTGAAGGCATTGTGCCTCCATGTGGCCCATACCTGCAACCTCAACTGCTCTTACTGCTTTGCAAGTCAGGGCAAGTACCACGGCGAGCGTGCCGTC
>JAZQMH010000037.1:0-2780 GCA_045543255.1 Vescimonas sp. | reverse complement strand
CCCTGCATGGGTGAAGTATTTGGAGAACCACGACCCCAAGTACCCCAAGAATATCTCCACCTGCAAGTCCCCCATGGAGATGTTCGCCGCCATTTTGCGTGAGAAGTACGCCGAGAAGGACGCCGCCGATGGGCGCAAGACCTTCCACATCGCCATCATGCCCTGCACGGCGAAGAAGATGGAGGCCGCCCGCGACGAGTTTAAGCAAAACGGTCAGCCCGATGTAGATTTGGTGCTGACCACCCGCGAGATCATCGACATGATCAACGAGAACGGCATCCGCCTCCCCGAGCTGGAGCTGGAGTCCCCCGACCTGCCCTTCGGCCTTGGCAGCGGCGCTGCCGCCATCTACGGCGTGACGGGCGGCGTGGCAGAGGCCGTGGTGCGCCACTGCCTGCCCGATAAGTCCAAGAACGCCCTCCGCGCCATTGAGTTTATGGGTCTGCGCGGTCAGGAGGGTATCCGTGAGGCCACGGTGGACGTAGGCGGCACGGAGCTGAAGTTGGCGGTGGTCAACGGTCTTGTGAACGCCCGCCGTCTTTTGAAGGACATTGACGAGGGCAAGGCCTTCTATCACCTCATTGAGGTCATGACCTGCCAAGGCGGCTGTGTCGGCGGCGCAGGTCAGCCCCGCGCTGTCCGCGAGACGAAGAAACAGCGCGGCGATGGTTTGTACAACATCGACCACAGCGCCATGTTCAAGCGCGCCGAGAAGAACCCCATCGTGGTACAGATGCTGGAGGAGATGGGCGAACACCACGCCCACGAACTGCTCCACGTGAACTACGTGAAGGAATAATCACAAGCATAAAAAAAGGCCGCCAGTGGCGGTCTTTTTTTATTCAAATCGGAGAATGATCCTCGGGCATCGTTTCGTACATAAATCATCGAAAATCTCTTTTAGATCATCAATATCCTCTTTCATTTCTTTTGGCATCGTTGCCGTTCCACGAATAACGATCTCACCGCAATCGTCTTTTCTAAAAAGATCACACAGGCAATCCCACATAGCATTCCAGTTGCTACCATAGTAATCGGGAAACGCAAACAATGTACGAATACGACCATGAAGATCATCCCAATCTCTGCAATCCGTCAAATCTAACACATAAGGAAAGCCATCGGTGACATACCAACCTTTATTCATACTGCAACCTTCTTAGATAAGCTTCTCAAAATAATAAAACGTCTCGTCCTCGCTGACCTTTCGCATACAGCTCGACAGCATCTTGAAGGACGGCTCATTCTCGCGGTAGCACTTGGCAACCACTTTCAGCAGCCCCAGCTTATAAAGACCCCACTCGGCAACAGCGGCGAAAGCCTCCACCCCGTAGCCATTCCCTGCATACTCAGGGGCGATGCGGCAGCCCAATTCCATGCCGCCACGCCAATCGCCGTTATACAGCACCGCCTCGCCGATGCACTTACCATCAAGGCGAATGGCAAAATTGGCTGCCAAGCGGGCATCGAAATCCTTCTTCGCCACATCGAGGAAGTAGTCCTCCGTCAGCTCACCCACCAAATCCTTGCGGTAGTCATAACCCCAGTAGCGGTTGCGTTCGTCATCGAGGCAGAGGGCGTTATAGGCCGCCTTATCCTCCTCCGTAAAGGCCGACAGGGTCAATCTTGCGGTGGTCAATTCGGGCAGCTCGTCGAGGCTATCCAGCTCATTGCCCACAGCGAAGCACAGCTTGCCTGCCCGCTCACTGGGGAGATACTGCATCTTGGAAGTGCGCAGGCCCTTGTCCTGTCCGTCATCCTCGCGGTTGATCCACAAACAGTCATCGGCATAGTACCCCGCGAAGGCCTGCACCATAGTGGGATAGACACCTGCATGGGAGTAGAGTGCCTTTTCAATGTGGCACACCAGCGTGTCGCCGCACTTCTCCGCCAAGGCGATGGCGATGAGCTTTCCCTCATAGAGAATGCCGCCAGCGCGGAAGATGCCCGTATCAAGGTAGGTGAAGAGGTCTTTCGCCACCTCCAGCTCCTTCTTGGCGCTTTCGCTCTCCTTGGCAAACTCCGCCTCGTAGTCCACCCAAAACTGCTCGATCAACTCCTTATGCTCCACCGTCAAGGGCAGGAACTCCGCCCCCTCGTGATTCTTGCGGAACTTGTTGATGTGGTTGCGCTGTCCGCTGTAGCGGCGGCCCTCGAACTTGGCAAGGTCTTGGGACAGGTAGATATAGTCACGCCACGACCACTCGTTGGTAATGCTGACCTTGGCATAGCGCATAGCCATGCGGCAGCCTTGGCTCTCGGGTACGATGGAGAACACGGGACGCTGCCCGATCTCGCGGCAGTGATCCTCCACCGCCAGCAATCCCTTCTCCACGCTGCCGTTAGGCCCGGGAATGGGGAAATCGTACATCACGTTGCCGTGGATGGTGTTGCGGATAATGAGGCAGTCCTCCACGATGGTGTACTCGCTGTGGAGGCTGTGCTGCCACATGTATTTCACGCCTACGCTATACTCGCACAGGCGGTAGGTGCAGTGTTCATAGTAAGGCCGCAGGATGAGAAAATCCGCGGCGGTGATGGGACGAAAGGTCAGCATGGGGTTGTCCTTCTTTCTTTGGTATGCGGTTAGTGTTCTATAATTTTATTTTACCCCATATTTTAACATTTGAAAGTAGTTATTGCAACAGTATTCGCATTTATGCAGGGGATGCACCGCCCTCTTGGCCCCCTTGTGTAAAGGGGGCTGGCACGGTGAACACCGTGACTGGGGGATTGACCTTTTGGGGTGTCAACCCCTCCGTCGCCGCCATCGGCGGCGG
>JAZQMH010000036.1:0-7470 GCA_045543255.1 Vescimonas sp. | reverse complement strand
GGGGACTTTTCTCCCGTGCCACTCCTCGGGGCGGGAGTACTGGGGGTATTCCAAGAGGCAATCCCAATGGCTCTCCTCGGTGTAGCAGCTCTCCTCCGGCAGCACGCCGGGCACCATGCGGCACAGGCAATCGGCAACCCCCACGGCGGGGGTCTCGCCGCCCGTCAGCACAAAGGCGCCCCAGGACAGGTCTTCATCCACGCACTCGTCAAGGAAGCGCTGATCCACGCCCTCATAGTGACCGCAGACGAGAATGAGGCGGTCATACTGGGCTTTCAATTCCTTTGCCACCTGTTGATCGAAGGTGCGACCACAGGGGGACATATAGATGGTGTGGATACGCTGCCCCGCCTCATCGCAGATATGCTGCCAGCAGCGATAGAGGGGATCGGCCTGCATCACCGCACCGCGACCGCCGCCGTAGGGGTAGTCGTGCACCTGCATCTGCTTGTTGGTGGTGTAGTCGCGGATCTGATGGGCCACCACTTCCACATAGCCTCGCTCCTGTGCCCGACCGATGATGGACTGACCCATCATGGCCTCAATGGCATCGGGAAAGAGGGTCATAATGTCAATTCTCATGGCTGCCCAGTCCCTTCATCATATAGGCGCGGATGGTGTTTGCCTCCATGTCCACACCCTTAATAAACACCTCGGGCACAGCGGGAATGAGGTACTCCCCCTTCTCGCCACGCACTTCATAGACCTTATGGGCGGGATAGGTCAGTACGCGGTTCACCTTGCCCACCTCTTCGCCCGTGGCATCATCCAATACGGTGCAGCCCACCAGCTCATCGTCGAAATACTCACCCTCGGGCAGTTCCACATCGTCGCGGTAGATCTTCACCTCGCGCCCCTTTAGTGCAAGGGCGGCATCCATATCCTCCACGCCGGGCAGCGTCAGCAGCACCACCGACTTATGGACGCGGGCATGGAGCACCTCCGTCTCCTTGCCGCCGATGATAAAACGGTCAAACTCCGCCAAAAACTCGGGGTCAAAGCCAACGGGGTTCAGCTTCACCTCGCCACGAATGCCGTGGGCATTGACGATGGTGCCGACGGAGATAAATTCCTTTTTCATAGTGTAACTCCTTAAATGATGGGATCGAGCCAGCCCAGAGAGAACTGCATCATAGTGCGCAGGATGTAGTACAAGGCCAGCGCAGCGATGGAGAAGATGATGCTCAGAAGAGAGAGCATACTCTGGCGGCGATAGTAGGCAATGCCGGCGGTGACGATGGCAATGGCATCGGAAATGATGGGCAAAATCAGCATAATGGTCACAGGCACTGCTGCCGTCCAGCTGTAGCCCCAGATGATAAGAGAGGCAAGCTCTGCCAAGTCATAGGCGAAGAAGGGCCAAATGAGGTTAATAACGCCATGGAGAAAGCATGCCATATCTCTGCGCCCGAAGTTCATAGACGAACCTCCGGACGGCTCTCCTGACGGCGAATCTCCTCCACAGCGCCGATGCAGAAATAATCGCGCTTGCGTGCCTGCAATTCGCCGGTGACGAGGATGAACTGTCCTGCCTTCAAGGTGGGCAGGATGCCCTCGGGATCTTCAAAGCCCGCCAAGTCGATGTCGAGACCGAACCCCGTCTCCATCACGCCCTCATTCGTGCGCCAGTAGGGGAACCAAATGGACACCTTGCGCCCGCCGTAGCGCCCCTGTGCCCCCTTGATATACTCGGCACGCACCTGCTCGAAGGTCATGGGATACAGCTCCCCATCGGGCATGTGGAAATAAAGGCCGCCATACAAACGGCTGAGGCGCTTGGTGCGCTGGCCTGCATGGGCGACCATGAACATACCCATAACCACCATAAAGACGAGGCTATACTTCCACTCCCCCATCACAAGACAGACGATGGCAGCTGCCAAGCCGGTAACGAGGATGACGCGGTTGGTGCCATCCTGCTTTTTCCAAAATGCTTTTAACTGTTCCATAAACGAAACCTCCACGGTGTTTTATCTTTCCATATCGGTAGTATCTTATCACAATGCGCCAAAAAGGTCAAATTTGCTCTTGCTTTTGGCCCCGTATTTGGTATAATTATTTTTGATATTCTTTTCTTTGCTATTATTCGCTCTTATGGAAGGAGTGTTGACGAATGGCGGTCAAACTGGAGCTTTATAAGGTGTTTAAGGAGGTTGCCGAGGCGGGGAACATCACCGCTGCGGCCCAGTCTTTGTATATTAGTCAGTCTGCCGTGAGCCAGTCTATCAAGCAGCTGGAGAGCGACTTGCAGACGCGGCTCTTCGCACGCAACAGCCGCGGCGTGACTCTCACCGCCGATGGTAAGCTGCTGTATGAGTATGTCCGCAGCGCCATTGGCCTGCTGGAAACGGGTGAGAATAAGCTGAGCCAGACCCGTGAGCTGCAGATGGGACATCTCACCATCGGCGCATCGGACACGGTCACCAGCCAGTTTTTGCTGCCCTATTTAGAGCAGTTCCACCGCCTCTACCCCGCCATCCATATCCGCATTATCTCCGGCCGCAGCCATAAGGTGCTTGGGCTTTTGCAGTCGGGCAAGGTGGATATCGCCTTTGCCTCCACTCCTGCCGAGGGCAGCTTTGAGACTACTCCCTGCTTC
Organism: Vescimonas sp.; assembly: GCA_045543255.1. Taxonomy (GTDB): domain Bacteria; phylum Bacillota; class Clostridia; order Oscillospirales; family Oscillospiraceae; genus Vescimonas. The sequence goes on along the minus strand of JAZQMH010000036.1, from coordinate 4,871 downwards.
TCCACCCACGCTATCTTCGTGGCCTCCCCCGAGTATCCCTGCCCCTTCGATAAGCCCCACACCCTGGCGGAGATCGCCGCCTATCCCCTCATTCTCTTGGAGCATAAGGCCAGCTCCCGCTTGTTTTTGGAGAAGTACTTCCTCCAAAACGGTCTCCATCTCAAGCCCGAGATCGAGTTGGGCGCACGCAGCCTGCTGGTTGACCTCGCCGCTATTGGGTTTGGCGTTGCTGGCGTGACGGAGGAATTCGTCCGCAAGGATTTGGAGGCAGGTCGTATCCGCAAGATCGCCACCAATTTTGAGATCCCCTCCCGCAGCGTGGATATGTGTACGCTGCAGGGCGTACCGCAGACCGCCGCTGCCAAGCGCTTTGCCGACTTTATCCGCGACAGTGTAAAAAAGTAAGATTGCAATAGCAAAACCTCTGCACCTGCGGGTGCAGAGGTTTTTATTTTGTTTTTAAAACGCCCAGTTGCCGTTGCGGAAGATGGGGACAGTCTTGCCGTCGCGGCACACGGCGTCGATGTTCATGTCGGCAGAGCCGATCATGAAGTCCTCGTGTACCATGGACTCGTTGAGACCCATCGCGTGGCACTCGTCCAGCGTCAGCTCCTCGAAGCCCTGAATGGTGTCGGCGTAGCCGTTGCCCAGTGCCAGGTGGCAGGCGGCATTCTCATCAAAGAGGGTGTTATAGAACAGCAGCTCCGCGTTGCGGATGGGACTGTCGTAGGGCACGAGAGCGCACTCGCCAAGGTAGCAGCTGCCCTCGTCCATAGTGATAAGCTTGGTCAGCAAGTCCTTGTTCACCTCGGCATCCCATTCCACGGCCTTGCCCTCATGGAAGCGGATCCAGAACTTGTCGATAAGCTGACCCTGATAGCTCAGAGGCATAGTGGCGTAGACGATACCCTCGGCCTCGCCCTTCTTGGGGGAGATGAAGCACTCCTCGGAGGGGATGTTGGGGTTGAAGGTAATGCCCTTGAGGCTCTTTTCGCTGGCACCGCTGAAGCGGCCGCGATCCATCATGCCCACGGTGAAATCGGTGCCCGTGGAGGAGGTGTAGTGAAGCTCCTTGATGCCGAGGGAGTTGAGGTAATCGCAGCGCTCATGGACTTCACGGTTATGCTCTTCCCATGCGGCGATGGGGTCGTCCGTCACGCGGGCGGCATCGAGGATATACTGCCACAGCTTCTCCATAGCCTGAGAGGCGCGCAGCTCGGGGAACAGCTTCTTGGCCCAAGCCTTACCGGGGACGGCGGCGATGCACCACTGATACTTATTCTCCATGGCATCACGCATAGGCTTAATGATGGGGAAGCGCTTCTGCTGCGCCTTTGCCATCTTGGTCTGATTGATGCCGCGGAGACCGTCGGGGTCTTCGGAGATGATATAGAGGCGGCAGGGCAGCACATCTACATAGTGCTGCCAGCGGGCCAGCTCGTAATTCTCCACCTTGCCCAAGGTGGTGAGGCTGCGGTGACGGTAGTGGAGCTTCTGCAGGGGCTGATAGTCCCAATCCACCACCACTTTCTTGGCCTTGCGGCGGTAGCACTCCTCCACCACCATGGCAACAAACTCCGGCTGGTCGAGGTCTGCCATAATGAACACTTCCTGACCGGGCTGGACATTGATACCCACCTGCGCCAGCAGCTGGGCGTACTTACGCAAAACGGACTTTTTCATAGGGTTTCTCCTTGTTCACAAAACGATATTGGTATTAGTATACCATAGTTTGCCTGTTTTGAAAAGTGGGGGTGGAAATTCTCTTGCCATCCCTTATTTTTCCTGTTATACTGACACGGTAAACTGCGAAAGAAAAGAGGCAATTCCCCATGAGCGCACACTCTGCAAAATTCCGTCTTGTCCTGTCCATGGTCATCTACGGTACCATTGGCCTGTTCGTCCGTTCCATCTCTCTGCCCACCAGTTTGATCGCCAATTTCCGCGGCGCGGTGGGTGCCATTTTCCTGCTGATCGTGCTGTATCTACAGAAGGAAAAGCTGGATTTCAAGGCCATTCGCGCCAATTTGAAGATCCTCATTCCCGTGGGTATCGTCATGGGCTTTAACTGGATGCTCCTCTTCGAGGCGTATCGCTATACCACCGTGGCGGTGGCAACGGTATTCTACTATCTCGCCCCTGTGGTGGTCATGCTGGTCTCCCCCCTTATCTTGAAGGAAAAGCTGACTCTGCGCCGCTGTATTTTCGTGCTGATCGCACTGGTGGGCATGGTGTTCACCTCCGGCGTGATTCAGAGCGGTGGCGGCGGCAACTGGGATGCCCGCGGCGTACTGCTGGCCTCCGGCGCAGCGGTGATGTACGCCTGCATCGTGCTGCTGACCAAGTTTACCCGCAACATCCGCTCCTACGACATCACCATTGTGGAGCTGGGTATCTCCGCCATCGTGCTGCTGCCCTACAACCTGCTGACGGTGGACTTCTCTACCGTTTCCATCGACGGTATGGGCATCTTCATGCTGGCCATCCTCTGCGTGGTACATACGGGCGTTGCCTACTGGCTGTATTTCGGCTCTATCGCCGCGCTGCCTGCCCAGACCTCTGCCCTGTTAAGCTACATCGACCCCGTGGTGGCCATTCTCCTCTCTGCCCTCCTGCTCCACGAACCTATGGATGCCCTCTGCGCCATCGGCGCAGTGCTGGTGCTGGGCTCTACGGTGTTGAGCGAACTGCTGCCCCATAAGAAGGCACAATAACCCCAATAGACGCAAAAAAGACGCCCGCGAGGGCGTCTTTTCTTATGTAGGGTTATTCCATCTCGGGGCGCTCCGCGCCGTAGAAGAACACTGCCACCGTACCGGGGCCGGAATGGCTGGCAATGATGGTGCCGATCTCGCAGATGCGGATCTTCCCCTGCAAGGCAGGGAACGCGGCCTCCACCGCCTCTACCATCTGCTGAGCAAGCTCGGGGCAGCGGGAGTGGCAGAGATAGCAGGGGCCATCGTAAGCCGCGCCGTTCTCGGCATTGGCCAGCATGGTTGCCACCGTGGTCTCAATGCCCTTATGCTTGCCACGCACCTTGTCGTAGGCCTTGATAGCGCCGTGGGCATCGAGGCGCATAATGGGGCAGATGTTCAGCACCGTGGCAATGGCAGCCGTTGCGCCGGACACGCGGCCGGAGCGGCGGAACTGGGTCATGTTGGTGGAGAAGAACTGGTGATGGACGCGATTGCGGTTTGCCATCAGCCAGTCGTAGACCTCCTGCATGTCCGCGCCGCTATCACGCATATCGGCGGCGGTTTCCACAAACATACCGTAGCCGCTGGAAGAGCAGAGGGAGTCTACCACCAGCAGCTTCTGCTCAGGATACTTCTCCCGCAGCAGCTCGGCAGCCAAAAAGGCGTTGTTCACAGAGTTGGACATACCAGAGCCCAGCGCGATGTGCAGCACATCCTTGCCCTCGGCTAAGAGGGACTCGAAGAACTGGGCATAGTTATCAATATTCAGCTGAGAAGTCTTGGGCATCTTGCCTGCCGCCAGCATCTCATAAAAGCGATCCTGCGCCGCAGCATCGCGTCCCATGTCGTCCACGTAGACCGTGTCATCCACCGTATAGGTATAAAACAGCACAGGGATCCCGCGCTCGGCCATACGGCTGTAAGGCAGATCCACAGTGGAACAGCACGAAAGGGTAAAATTACCGCTCATCATGTAAATCCTCCTTTATTGCATACGCTTTGTATCAGTATAGCACCGAAAAGTTTCTTGTCAATATTGTTTTCGGCAAATTTCCACGGTCTTTTTGCTAATTTTCTCTAAAATCTTCAACAAAAAAGACGCCCTCCCGGGCGTCTTTTCGGTTTTAGCGTGGCAATTACTCCTCTTCAAACAGGCACTTTGCCAGTTTATTGAACATGGCATCGCGGCGGCGGATGATCTCCTCATCCTTGCCGTCGGAGTAATCATAGAAGCCTGCGCCGGACTTCACGCCCAGCTTGCCGTTGTCCACGCACTCCTTCAACAGGCCAAAGGGCGCCTTGGCATCGCACAGGTCGGGGAAGGTGTAGTGGGAGATGTTGCAGTGGATGTCGAGGCCGCCCAAGTCGCAGGTCTCGAAGGGGCCGAAGGCGGCATAGCGGAAGCCGAGAGCGTACTTCATCACATCATCCACCGCCTCGGGAGAGGCGATGCCCTCATCCACGATGTAGAGCGCCTCGCGCAAAATGGCCTGCTGGATGCGGTTGAGAACGAAGCTGGGGGCATCCTTCACCACCACGGGCTTTTTCTTCAGCTTCAGGCACAGCTCACGGACAGCCTCCGCCGTCTCGTCGGCAGTCTTTTCGCCCTTGATGATCTCCACAAGGGGGATAATGTGGGGGGGATTGATCCAGTGCATACCGGCAAAGCGCTCGGGGTTGGATACCGCCTCGGCGATGGCGGTGATGCTTAAGCCCGAGGTGTTGGAGCAGAGGATGGCATCGGGTGCCATGATCTCACAGACCTGACGGTAGAAATTGTGCTTGACCTCCAACTTCTCCAAAATAGCCTCCAGCAGGAAGTCACATTCCTTCAGATCGTTGATCTCGGCGGTGAAGGTAATCCGCTGCTGCAGGGCGGCGCTCTCCTCGGCGGTGAGCTTGCCGCTCTCCACCTCAGTGCTCTGATTGAGGGCGATCAAGCCCTTGGCCTTCTCCAAAGCGGCGGGGAAGAGATCGTAGAGGGTCACATCATAGCCAAAACGGGCAAAGGCCTGAGCCAGAGAATAGCCCATCGTACCGGCACCGGCGATGGCAACACGGGAAATAGCGCGCATAAAGAGTTCCTCCTTATAGGAAAGTCTGTCAAAAACTTATCTTGTTGCGCTGCTCTTTCTCAAATTAGAGCAGCGAGGGTATGTGCAGGGGGGCAAAGCG
>JAZQMH010000035.1:0-4971 GCA_045543255.1 Vescimonas sp. | reverse complement strand
CCTGCATTTCCATGTGCTGTCCGGCCGCGACATGACCTGGCCTCCGGGCTAAGAAACCGAATTGGAAAAGACCGCCTTCGGGCGGTCTTTTTTCTGCGCTGAATGTTTACACCTTGTTACTTGTTTCTCCCTTGCCAATATGCTACAATATGCCAAAATGAAGGAAAGGAAGGTCGCAGGGTCATGGATAAAAAGCAGCAGCATCATACGGTGATGGACTATCTCCGCTGGCGCGGTGACCTCACCTTTGCAGCAGACCCCTTCAATGAGGTGGATCAGCTGATTTTCTGCATCATCGCCTATCTCAACTTCCGCCGATTTCCCTCCCTTACGACGGTGAAGGCAGGGGATGCAACGCCACTCCGCACCCTCGCGCCTTTACTGCGCAGTGAGGACGAGCAGCAGGGACTTTCCCAGCTGGAGTATCTCCCCCTCCTCCGCGCCGCGGCGGAGAGTCGCCGCTTTGGTGAGGTGGGCATCTTCGGCTACGTGACGGAAAAGGATATTTCCGAGGAAAAGCAGTTCGATGCCGTGACGTTCCGCCTGCCCGACGGCAGTCTCTTCTGCGCTTTTATGGGTACGGATACCTCTATCATCGGCTGGAAAGAGGACTTGAATTTGAGCCATCTTCCCGCCGTTCCCGCCCAGCGGCGGGCGGTGGCGTATGTGGAAGCCATCGCCGCTGCCAACCGTGGCAGGCTGCTGCGCCTTGGCGGTCACTCCAAGGGCGGCAACTTGGCCATGTATGCTGCCCTCAATGTGTCGCACCGCGTGCAAAAGCGCATTGCGGCGGCCTATAATAACGATGGCCCGGGTTTTGCCGTATCTCCGTGGAAAGAGGAACGCTATCTCCCTATGGCGGAGCGCATCCACAGCTACATTCCCGCCGAATCCATTGTAGGTGTTCTCCTGCAGCAGCAGGAGAACTATACGGTCATCCACAGCGACCAGCACTTTTTGCTGCAGCATGAGCCCATGTCATGGAGTGTCATGGGCAATCGCTTCGTCACCTTGCCCCATCGCTCCCAGTTGGGGCAGCTCAGCGAGCGGTTGGCAGACAAGTGGGTGGAAGAACTGAGCCTTACCGAGCGCCGCGCTTTCTGCGATGCCCTCTATGAACTCCTTAGCAACGGTGGACAATACGCCACCTTGGAGGAGGTGTGGCAGCACGGCGGCGAGCTGCTGCGGCGCTACCACGACAGCAAAGAGGAAAAGAGCGCCATCCACGCCGCCGCTGACCGCTTTACCGCCTTGTGGAAAGAGGAGATGAAGCGCCACGCGGAGAAGGAACTGAAAGAGGCACGGCAGGGCTTGAAGGAGACAGCCGATGCCCTGCGCCGCCGTTTACTGGAAAAGAAAAAGAAGTGAGGAGCGAGAGAGATGGATCAAAAACAAGCATGGATCGAACTGGTGGAGCGGAAGTCCCAGCACTACCTCAACTTGGGGGACGGCGGCTTCGATGAACATATGAAGGCACATTTGGTGGACTGTAACTACGAGGAGCAGTCTGTCACCTACCGCTTTGAAACGCAGAAATGGCAGATCAACGAGCGGGGCGGTATTCACGGCGGCGCTATTGCGGGTATGTTCGACACCGCCTTCGGCGTGGTGGCGAATCTCACCGCAGGGGATAACGAGGCCACCACCACCGACATGACTATTTCCTTCCTCTGCGGCGTGGAACTGGGCATGGAGGTGGACTTGAAGGTCTACATCGTCAAGGCAGGCCGCAGTTTGATCCGTCAGCGTGGTGAGCTCTACGATGCCGCCACGAAGAAGCTGCTGGCAACAGGCAGCGGCAGCTGGATGCCACTATAAAAAATAATGGGCGCGTTGCAGTTTGCAACGCGCCCAAGTTATGGGTTTTACCTTCTCCGTCCCTTGTAGGAGAAGCCGAAAATGAGGCCGCAAACGCCGCCCACAATGTGGGTCAGCTGCGAAACGGTGTCGCGGTTTAAGATACCGTCCAGCAGTTCGCCGCCCAAGTAGAAGATCACCACGAGGATCAGCGTGATGGGGATGCCCTCTTTCCGCATCTCCGTGAAGGAGGACAGGACGATCATCATAAAGACGATGCCGCTTGCGCCGAGGAGAGCGGTATTGGGGAAGAACACGAACTGCACAAGACCTGTCACCAGTGCCGTCAGCAAAATGGAGAAGAAAATGGTGCGGTGCCCGTACTTTTCCTCCACCACGGGGCCAACCAGCAGCAGGAGCAGCATATTGTTCATATAGTGGCTATAGTCTGCGTGACCCAATACATGGGTGAACATACGCAGATACGTCAGCGGATCGCCCAAGGAGGAGCGATAGACGCTGAAATAGCGATAGGTGGTTGCGCCGTCCGTCCAGTTGCCCAAGAAGAGGGCAATGAGGGAGAGGAGGGCGAAGGTCAGCAGCACAGGGGCATTAAAGCGGATCACAATGCGTCTCACGGAGAATACCTCTTTTCAAAATCTCTTGGGTATAGTATACTACATTTGACGAAATTTGTAAACGGGGGAGCGGGAAAATGAAGAAACGCTGGAAGATCCTCATTGGTATTGTGGCGCTGTTGCTGCTGCTTGTCATCGGCTACGTGGTCTATGTGCTGACGGCTTACCACCGTATTGGCGACATGACCTTGGCGGCAGAGAATAATGCAAAACCCGCAGAGTTTGCCGAGGTGCAGAAAGATGCGGTCTATTCCATCATGTCCTATAACATCGGCTTTGGCGCGTATGAGGCGGACTTCGGTTTCTTCATGGATGGCGGTACCGAGTCGTGGGCATGGAGCGAGGCGCGCTTGATGGACAACCTCGCCCAAATCGGCGAACTGCTCCGCACCACCGATGCCGACTTTTATCTCCTACAGGAGGTGGATCGTGATTCCACCCGCAGCTACCATGTGGATGAGCTGAACCTGTTGAGCATGTATTTGGGCGACCGCGCTACCATATGGGCGCAGAACTACGATTCGCCCTTTTTGTTCTATCCCTTCACCCAGCCCCACGGCAAGTCCGTGTCGGGTATCACCACCGCCTCTCAGTATCTTATCCACGATTGTCAGCGCATTGAGGTGCCCATTGAGGATAGCCTCATGAAGCTGGTGGATCTCGACCGCTGCTATTCTCGCTGCCGCCTCGATGTGGCGGGCGGGGGAGAGATGGTGCTGTATAACCTGCACCTCTCTGCCTACACCTCCGATGGCGTGGTGGCGGTGGAGCAGCTGGAACTGCTGATCGCCGACATGGCAGCGGAGGCAGCCAAGGGCAATTATGTGGTCTGCGGCGGCGATTTCAACAAGGATCTGCTGGGGGACTCCTCGGAGTACTTTGGCGTGTCGGGGGAGGACTACACATGGGCGCAGACCCTGCCCGAGGGTATCTTTGATGGCACTGGTCTCCAATTGGTTGCACCCTTGGATGAAAATAACCCCGTGCCCACCTGCCGCAACGCCGATGGCCCTTATAACCCCGACCAGTTCGTGCTGACCATTGACGGCTTCATCGTCTCGGAGAATGTGGAAGTGGTGGAGAGCGCCGTGGTGGATACGGGCTTTGCCTACTCCGACCATAACCCCGTGACCATGACCTTCAAGCTGAAGTAAAGATAGAGAAACAAAAAAACACCTTGCCGTGAGGCAAGGTGTTTTTTCTATGTATGAGGGTGTTTATTTATCGGGGGTGCTGTGGCTTTCCACAAAGATTTCCATGAAATGGAGAGCGCGGCGCTTATCTTGGGGGGAGCACTGGGAAAACAATGCCGCCAACTCGCGGTCAAGATAGTCCTTTTCGCTGGACATAGTACCCAACAGCAACTGGTCAGGCGTCACATCCAATGCCATGCAGATTTTCATCAACGTTTCCAAACTGGGGATGGAGTGGCTGTTCTCGATGTTAGATAGATAGTTGTTGGACAGATCAGAACGCTCTGCTAAGTACGCCTGTGTCCAGCGGCGTTCGCGGCGCAGCACCGCAATGCGGATGCCAATTAAATGATAATCAATTCTCAAAAAATCACCCTTTTATACTATAAATGATTTTTTATCTTGGAAAAATAATCCATAAGTGTAACAATACTAAAAATGAAATAAAAATTTCATCAGATGCAGGAAATTATTCTTTGTCCGTGGACGAGAAAAGTTTAGCATAAATATTAATTTTTAAGTATAAATACACTTGAAAAGAAAAAATAAAGGAGTACAATAGACATAATGCGTAGTGAGCATGCTTAACGGAATTTAAACAGAGAATAACCGAGGAAACAGCCGTGAGAGGAAAACACGAGAAGATAAAAAACGAGTCGTTACAAACGGCTGAAACAAAGAAAAAATACCGCGCAACGCTGCTGCGCTTGGTGCTGTTGGTTGTGGTGGTCATCGTGCTGGCACTGAATCTGTTTACCCATGTGTTCAGTGTCGTCCATTACTATGGCGAGAGCATGGAGCCTGCCCTCCATGACAGGCAGATTCTTGTGGTACATAAGACAGACAAAGTCGGCAACGGTGATATCGTTGCCTTTTACTATAACAACAAGGTTTTGGTGCGCCGCGTCATCGCCGAGGGTGGCAGCAGCGTTGAGATAGAAGACAACGGCACAGTGATTGTGGATGGCCGCACGCTGGAGGAGCCGTATGTGGAAGAGGCAACGCTGGGGCAGTGCAACATCAGCTTTCCCTGTAATGTTCCTTTTGAGGAGTTTTTTGTGATGGGGGATAATCGCCCCATTTCTATGGACAGCCGTTTGGAAGAAATCGGCACGGTTCCGCAGGATAGAATTTTAGGTAAAGTGCTGTTTCACTTTGGATAAAAAGAGAGCAAGAAGGATCAAGCAACATGAAACGCCGTGGCATTTACAATCGAATAGTGGTGCCTGCGGTGGCTTTGCTGTTGACCGTTATGAGCATTTTCGGCATTCGGGAGATGATGGTATCCTCGGTTGCGTTGGAGCAGGAGGTGCGCTGCGGCATTGAAGCCCACGCACACAGCG
>JAZQMH010000034.1:0-2173 GCA_045543255.1 Vescimonas sp. | reverse complement strand
GCCGCTGGCAACTGGGTGCCCTGGGACACTCTGGGCGAGCATCATCCCGGTGCATGGGGCAAGTGCCGCGTGTCTCACCGCGAGCTGGATGAGAAGCTGTCCACCGCTTACAACCCCGTCATGAAGCACGAGCGTGAGCTGAAGCTCGCTCCCGGCGAGATCGCACAGTGCGACATCGAGATCGTTCCCTCCAGCCGCTTCTGGCACAAGGGTCAGCGCATCCGCGTCCAGATCGCCGGTCACTACATCCGTGACGGTTGGTTCGAGCCCTTCTCCTGGGATACCGAGAACAAGGGTAAGCACGTCATCCACACCGGTGGTGAGTACGCCAGCTTCCTGCAGGTTCCCTACATCCCCGCCCGCTATAAGACCGTGGGCTACGACTATCGCTAAGTCGTAACGCATTGCTGAGAGATGCGCTCCCGCGCTCTCAGTAACCCCTACATCCCTTCAATCGCCGGGGAGCATCTGCTCTCCGGCGATTTGCCGCTTGAAATGAGAGTGCGATATGACCGAGGCTACGCTGTATTTGCTAAACGCCCGCCTGCTGGCGGACCATAAAGAAGAGGCGCTTTCCCGCCTCTGCGCCCGCCGCCGCGCCGTTGCCGAGCACATGGTGGAGGAGAAGGACTGCCTTCTCCAGTGCGCCGCCGGTGCCCTCCTCCGCTATGGACTGGGGGTAACGGATGAGTCCGTGTTTACCATCGGTGAGTTCGGCAAGCCCTCCCTGCCCGAGGGCCCTGAGTTCAACCTCTCCTACGCCGGCTCCTATGCCGCCTTGTTGGTGGGGAAGGACGAGGCCGTAGGCGTGGACATTGAGCCCGCGTTGCGCCCCGATGTGCTGCCCCGCAAAATGCTGACAGGTGAGGAGATGGCGTGGCTGGGGGAACACACCTCCGGCGCGGACTTCTGTCTTTTGTGGACGCGCCTTGAAAGTGCGCTGAAAGCTGTGGGCTGCGGCCTTGCCATTCCCCGCCGTGACTTCTCCCTTTTGGAGGAGAACGGGGCGTGGCACTGGGACAGCCGCACCCATGAAGGGCATATCGTTACCTGCGCCGCCGCTTCGCCCCTCACCATTACGCTGCGGGTACTGACGGCGGAGGATGTATTACAAGACTGAAATCATTAGGAAGGAAATAAAAACAATGGCTAACATTCTGGATAAGATTTATGAGAAGGCCAAGCTGGCTCCCCAGCGCGTGGCTTTCCCCGAGGGCGACAATGAGAAGATCATGCAGGCCGCTTTCGAGTGCGCCACCGAGGGCTACATCCTGCCCATTCTGGTGGGTGACACCGCTGCTCTGAAGGCTCTGTGCGCTGAGCGCGGCTACGATGAGAGCGTGTTCTCTTTCGTGGACACCACCGACGAGGCTGTGAAGGCTGACCTCATCGCCAAGTATCTGGCTCTGCCCACCTGCGAGCTGAGCGAGAAGGCTCTGAACCGCCGTATGAAGAACACCCTGTACTTCTCCGTGGTCATGCAGGCTCTGGATATGGCTGACGTTACCTTTGCCGGTATCGACTACAGCACCGGCGACGTGCTGCTGGCTGCTCAGAGCGTCATCGGCATGCAGGAGGGTGCAACCATCTCCTCCATCGGTATCTGCGACATCCCCGGCTACGAGGGCAGCGAGGGTTCTCTGCTGGCCATCGGCGACAGCGCTGTGTGCACCAACCCCGACGCCGAGCAGCTGGCCTCCATCGCCATCTCCGCCTGCGATACCGTGGCCGCTCTTCTGGACTGGGAGCCCCGCTGCGCCATGGTCTGCTATTCCACCAAGGGCAGCGGCTCCGGCGAGCTGATCGACAAGGTCATCGATGCCGCCCGCATCGCCAACGAGCGTCGTCCCGATCTGGCCATCGAGGGTGAGTTCCAGCTGGATGCCGCCATCGTTCCCGCCGTGGCCGCCAAGAAGGTCAAGGAGGAGAGCAAGGTGGCAGGTAAGGCCAACGTCCTCATCTGGCCCGACCTGAACGTGGGCAACATCGCCGTGAAGCTGATCCAGCAGTTCGGCAAGGCCGACGCTTACGGCCCCATGCTGCAGGGCTTCCGCAAGATCGTGTGCGACTGCTCCCGCGGCGCACCCGTTTCCGAGCTGAAGGGCAACATCGTCATCTCCGCTGTGCGTGCCGCCGGCATCAAGAAGTAATCAATCGACACATGAATGCTTAC
>JAZQMH010000033.1:0-2966 GCA_045543255.1 Vescimonas sp. | reverse complement strand
AACCACCTGTGTGAGGCCGGCTGTAAGCGCGGCAACATCAACGATCCCATGGGCATCCGTAACCTGAAGCGTTACGCCGTGGAGCATGATGAGGAGCAGGCTTGGAAGGCCAAGGGATTCATGAAGGAGCGCACCGGCAAGCGTGTCGCTGTTGTGGGTTCCGGCCCCTGCGGTCTCACCGCTGCTTACTATCTCAATAAGCTTGGTCACGATGTCACCGTGCTGGAGAAGCGTCCCCAGCTGGGCGGCCCCATGACCAGCGGCATTCCCGCTTACCGTCTGCCTCTCGAGGACGTGATGGAGGAGATCCAGTACATTCTCGACAGCGGCGTGAAGGCGGAGGTCAACTGCACTGTCACCGACGTTGCTGCCCTGAAGAAGGACTACGACGCCGTGCTGGTGGCCGTGGGCGTCAGCAAGGGCAAGAAGCTGCCCCTGCCCGGTGCCGACTTCAAGCAGGTCTACACCGCTATGGACGTGCTGGCTGACAACCGTGCCAATAAGGATATGTCCTATCTGGGCGATACCGTCTGCGTCATCGGCGCAGGCTCCGTGGGTTACGACGTGGCCCGCAGCCTCGTCCGCAAGGGCATGACCGTCAATCTCGCCTGCCTGGAGCAGGCTGACAAGATCCTGGCGGATATGGACGATCAGACCGAGGGCGCCGAGGAAGGCATCAACCTGCTGCCCGGCCGCTCCTTCGAGGCCATTGAGGGTACTCCCGATAAGGTCACGGGCCTGCGTATCCATACCGTCCTCTCCTCCACCTACGACCGCGCCACCGGCAAGGTCACCGAGGTCGTGGAAGAGGGCAGCCAGACCGTCGTTCCCTGCGACAGCGTTGTGTTCGCCACCGGTCAGCACACCGGCCTGCAGGAGTTCGACAACTTCGGCATCGAGCTGAACGAGCGCGGCTTCCCTGTGCTGGATGGCTTCAACACCAGCATGGATGGAGTGTTCGCCGCAGGCGATGCCATTACCGGCATCAGCTTCGTCATCAAGGCCATCCAGCAGGGTCGCCTTGTGACCGCTGCCATCGACCGCTACCTCGGCGGCGACGGCGAGATCGCCGAGACGCTCTGCGAGCGCTCTGCCGATCCCCATATCGGTCGTATCGAGGGCTTTGGCAAGCTTGAGCGCGTGGAGCAGACCCTCCGCGCCGCCGACGAGCGCGTCAAGGACGAGCTGGATGTCTATCATACCTACAGCTGCGATCAGGCCAAGTGCGAGGCCGAGCGCTGCCTGCAGTGCGACCTACGCCTGCAGTTCACGCCCGTGAAGCTGTGGAGCGAATACGGAGGTGCCAACTAATGAACGAGAAGATGTTGAACCTCACTGATAAGCAGTGCCCCGTCAATGAGCTGATCAACTATGCCAAGACCCACAAGTGCGCCGACTGCGGCAAGTGCGTCTTTGGTTACGAGGGCGCTACCCAGCTGGAGCTGACCATGAACGACATCAGCATGAAGCGCTCCCGCGCCACCGACATGGAGCAGCTGAAGAAGCTGTGCCAGATGATGGTGGAGCAGTCTCTGTGCGATGACGGTATCGAACTGGGTCAGACGGCCCTTGCCATGCTGGACAAGTACGCCGATGACTTCGCCGCCCACATCGCCAAGAAGAGCTGCAAGGCCGGCGTGTGCAAGAAGTTCGTCACCTTCCACATCCTGCCGGATCTCTGCATCGGCTGCGGTGATTGTGTGGACGAGTGCGAGGACGATGCCATCATGGGCAAGAAGAAGTTCATCCACGTCATCGACCAGAGCGAGTGCACCCAGTGCGGCAAGTGCGTCAGCGCCTGCGACGAGGAGGCCATTGTCATGGCCGGCGCCGTGAAGCCTCGCGGCCCCCTGAAGCCCGTCCCCTGCAAACGATAAGCAAAACCCTAACATGGACACTATATTTTAAGAATTTGGAGGAAGAATTACCATGGAAGAAAGAAGCAATGTTTTGAACCTGATCATCGAGCGCCTGAACGCTATGCTGGGTGCTAAGGACTACACCGAGGAGACCAAGTATGCCGACATCGGCATGAAGTCCGGCAACTACTCCTCCATGATCACCGTCCTGGAGGACGAGTTCGACGTGGAGATCCCCTTCATGCAGTTCCGCCGTAAGCTCACCATCGGCGAGTCCGTGGACTATGTCTGCGAGCTGCTGGACGAGTAAGTTAAGGAGAACATTTGATGAAGATCTTTGTCATCAACCCCGGTTCCACCAGCACCAAGATCGCCCTCTTTGAGGACGATCAGAAGGTCTGGGGCACCAACGTTGACCACGCTGCCGAAGAACTGAAGAAGTTCAAGGAGATCGCCGATCAGCTGCCCTACCGTATGGAGACCATCATGGCTGAGGTCAATGCTGCCGGCGTATCTTTGGAGGGCGTGGATGCCTTCGCAGCCCGCTGCGGCGGCCTGGTTGGCCTCAAGGGCGGCGTCTACGCTGCCAACGACAAGCTCATGGAGCATGCCCGCACCTGCTTCACCGTCCGTCACCCCAACACCCTCGGCCCTCAGATCGCCAAGGAGATGCAGAAGGTTTACGGCGGCGAGGTGTTCTGCGTGAATCCCCCCGATGTTGACGAGCTGGACGATGTGGAGCGCATCTGCGGCTTCCACGAGCTGTATCGTCAGAGCAAGGGTCACCCCCTGAATCAGAAGGAGAACTGCATCCGTTACGCCAACTCCGTGGGCAAGAAGTATGAGGACATGAACCTCATCTGCTGCCACATCGGCGGCGGTGTCACCGTTGCTGCCCACCGCAAGGGCAAGTATTGCAGCGTCAACGACGCTGTCAACGGCGACGGCCCCATGGCTCCCACCCGTGCCGGTTGGCTCCCCGCCACCGACCTCATTAAGCTCTGCTTCTCCGGTAAGTACACCGAGAAGGAGCTGTATGACCGTATCGTGAAGAACGGCGGTCTGGCCGATCATCTGGGCACCTCCGATGCCCGCGAGATCGTTGCC
>JAZQMH010000032.1:0-5915 GCA_045543255.1 Vescimonas sp. | reverse complement strand
GAAAACTATGGAAAGAAAAGGCTTTAAGTCCAATTTCGGCTTTATCATGGCCGCCGTTGGCTCCGCCGTTGGCCTGGGTAACATTTGGGGCTTCCCCAATAAGATGGGCGCAAACGGTGGTTTCACCTTCCTGCTGATCTACCTGCTGCTGGCTGTCTTCTGCGGCTTCATCATCATGCTGGGCGAGTTGGCCATTGGTCGTAAGACCGGTCAGGGCGCTGTCGGCGCTTACAAGATCGTCAGCAAGAAGTTCAGCTGGATGGGCTGGATGGGTATCGCTTCTGCATTCTTCATCCTGTTCTTCTACTGCGCACTGGGCGGCTACTGCATCAAGTACGCCGTGCTGAACGTGGGCGACCTGTTCAACGCAGGCTTCGGTTCCAACGGCATGACCGGCGGCGAGGTCTTCGGTGCCTTCATGTCCTCCCCCTGGGAAGCCATTATCTTCGGCGTTATCTTCGTTGCTCTGACCATGATCATCGTTATGGGCGGCGTTGCCGGCGGTATCGAGAAGGTTTGCGCCATCGGTATGCCCTGCCTGTTCGTTGCTCTGATCATCTGCATCATCCGCGCCTGCACTCTGCCCGGTGCTGTTGATGGTCTGAAGTACATGTTCGTTCCCGGTTGGGCCGTTGCTCAGGGTATCGTTGAGCAGCCCAGCTTCTTCAGTGTCCTTTCTACCGCCGGCGGCCAGATGTTCTTCTCCCTGTCCCTCGGTATGGGCGCTATGATCACCTACGGTTCTTATCTGGATAAGAAGCAGAACCTGGAGAAGAACGCTATCATGATCGTCATTCTGGACACCCTGGTTGCTCTGATGGCCGGTCTGTGCGTTATCCCCGCTCGTTTCGCTCTGGATCCCACCGGCGCTCTGGGCGGCCCCTCCCTGCTGTTCGTCACCATGCAGAACGTGTTCCAGGCCATGGGCGGTATCGGCCCCGTGTTCGGCATCCTGTTCTACGTCCTGGTGGTCTTCGCTGCTATCTCCTCCTCCATCTCTCTGCTGGAAGTCATCGTTGCTCACTTCGTTGACAAGGCTGCTGAGAAGGGCAAGGGCGACAAGCGTAAGAAGTACACTCTGGTTGCTGCCTGCTTCGTGGCTATCGGCTGCATCCTGGTCTGCGCTGACCGTCTGGGCGGTGCTGGCATCCACCCCGCAGCACTGCTGGGTCTGGAGAACGCAGGCGCTTGGGCTGCTGACTGGCTGGACTTCTTCGACATGCTGTCTGAGGGTATCATGATGCCTCTGGGCGCACTGCTGATGTCCCTGATGCTGGGTTGGGAGGTCGGTCCCGATCTGGTCAAGGAGGAGTGCGAGCAGGAGGGCAACAAGCTGCGTTCCTTCGGCTTCTTCAAGATCTGCGTGAAGGTCATCACTCCTCTGTGCATGCTCCTCATCCTCTGGGGTCAGATCGATTCCTTCTTCTAAGAAACAACTTACTTAAAGCAATAAAAAAATCGGAGCCAATCGGCTCCGATTTTTTTGTCTTTTTTTAATAGGCGATATGGAATGCGTGATGGATGCAGTCGATCTCCACCCGCGGCTCACTGGCGGCGTGCTCGCCGTCCAGCGACCAGGGCAGGTCATCCTCTGTGGTGACCACCACGTGCTCCACATGGCGGAAGATCACGTTGGGTTCGTTATATTCCATCTTGGTGAGAGAGGCGATGAGATTCGTCAGATCTGCAGGGGTTTTCGGCATCCGCAGCAGCAGCAGCTCAAATTTGCCATCGTCCATCTTCACTAGCTTGGGATTCAGCTTCACAAGGCCGCCCAAAGAGGTGGAATTGCAGATGCCGCCGAAGATAAATTCCCCTTCAAACACCTCGCCGTCCGCCTCAATGCGGCAGCGGTAGGGGCGCAGGGTGTCGAGACTGTTGAGTCCCTCGAAAATATAGGCCAAGTGACCCAGTGCGTTCTTCGCCGCCTGAGTAGCGGAGTAAGAGGCGCGGGTAAAGGCGCCGAAGGAGGCCACATAGGCAAAGTGCCGCTGATTATGCCGCCCCAAGTCCAACGGACGGGTACGCCCGCAGGAAATGGCAGCCGCCGCCACCACGGGGTCGTCGGGGATCTCCAAGGATGTAGCAAAATCGTTGGTGCTGCCATGGGGAATATAGCCCACAGGGGGTTTGTTCTCCAGCTTCATCAAGCCGTTCAGCGTTTCGTTCAGCGTGCCGTCACCACCGGCGCAAACCACCAAATCAAACTGCTCTCCCAACTGGGATGCGGCGCGGCGGGCATCGCCGCTCTTCTCCGTGACCACCAGCTTGATGATATAGCCGGCCTCGGAAAAACGCGCCATCACATTGAACATCGGTGCAAGGGAACGGGTACGCCCCGCCTTGGGGTTCACAATGAACAGGAGTTTTTTCACTTGTATCCCTCCAAAACGATAGTGCCCCTATTATGCCACAGAGGGAAAATTTTTTCAACTACCCAATTGTAAACATACTCTAAAGAATCCTACCCTTGCGCCATTGTGTCATAAATGGTATAATGAATTGTTATGATACTGGAAAGGCAGGTGAAACAGGGATGAAACGGCTATTTGCGCTGATTTTGTCACTCATACTCTCTCTTTCCCTGTGCGCCTGCTCACAGGATACGCAACCACAGGATGAGAGCAAATTGCGGGTCATGGCCTCCTGCTTCCCCTACTACGATTTTGCCCGCGCCATCGGCGGCGAGCACGTAGAGCCCTCTCTCCTCATTGCCGCAGGCCGCGAGGTACACAGCTTCGAGCCCACGCCGCTGGATGTGGTGCGGCTGTCAGAGTGTGATGTGTTCCTCTATAACGGCGGCGAGAGTGAGCTGTGGGTGGAGGAGATTTTGGAATCGGCCGGCGAGAACATCACCGTCACCGCCGCCATGATGGAGCACGCTCCCCTCCTTGCCGAGGAATTTGTGGAGGGCATGGAGACCTCTGTCCATCATCACCATCACCATGAGGAAGAGGGTGAGGAGCACCACCACGACCACGAAGAGGAAGAGCTTGCCTACGACGAACACGTGTGGACTTCCCCCGTGGTGGCCCAAGACCTGTGCCGCGCCATCTGCGAGGCGCTGTGCGCCGCCGATCCCGCTCACCGCGAGGACTACGAGGCCAATTTGGCGGCCTATCTCGCAGAGCTGCAGGCCCTTGACGAGGCCTTCCGCAGCGTGATTGCCGAGGGCAAGCGCACCACACTGGTGTTTGGCGACCGCTTCCCCCTGCAATACTTCTGCGCTGAGTACGGCCTCACCTACTCCGCAGCCTTCCACGGCTGCGCAGGGGATACCGAGCCCTCCCTCGGCACCATGAAATACCTTATCGACAAGGTGGCGGAGGAACAGCTCCCCGTGGTCTATACCATTGAACTCAGCTCCCAAAAAATCGCCAACGCCATCGCCGAAACCACCGATGCCAAGGTGCTGACCTTCCACTCCTGCCAAACGGTGTCGCGGCAGGACTACGACAACGGTGCCACCTATCTCAGCCTTATGTGGCATAATGTGGAAGCCCTGAAGGAGGGACTTGCATGAAAGACAAGCTATTGATCGATTGCCGCGATGTGTCCCTCGGCTACGAAGGACACGCCATCGGCTCTCATTTGAATTTCCAAGTGCATAGCGGCGAATATCTCTGCATCGTGGGCGAGAACGGCAGCGGTAAGTCCACCCTCTTGAAGTGCCTGCTGGGACTGCTGAAGCCCATGGCAGGCGAAGTGGTATTGGATAATTCCCTCCGTCACGGCGCTATTGGATATCTGCCTCAGCAGACCCCCGCCCAGAAAGATTTCCCCGCCACCGTCTACGAAGTGGTGCTCTCGGGCTTTTTAAACGGCCGCAGACGCTTTTTCTACACCCCTGCGGAGAAATCCCGCGCCCTCATGAACATGGGCAAATTGGGCATTCTGGAGCTTAAAAACAAGTGCTACCGTGAATTGAGCGGTGGTCAGCAGCAGCGTGTGCTTCTCTCCCGCGCACTGTGCGCCGCAGGAGAATTGCTCATTCTCGACGAGCCTGTGACGGGTCTCGACCCCGCCGCCGCCCATGACCTCTATCGCACGCTGAAATACCTCAACCGCAGCGAGGGTCTCGCCATCGTCATGGTAACCCACGACATCCAAAACGCCCTCCACTACGCCGACACCATCCTCCACGCGGGACAAAAGGGTTGGTTCTGCGGCGCAGCTGCCGATTACCTCGCCTCGCCTTACGGCAAGAAGTTTGGAGGTGACGGCGTATGATGCTGCTGCTCGAAATGTTCACGTATCCCTTTATCCTCCGCGCCTTCGTGGTGGGTATCTTGGTGGCACTGTGCGCTGCCCTTTTGGGCGTGCCGCTGGTGCTGAAGCGCTACTCCATGATCGGCGACGGACTCAGCCATGTGTCCTTCGGCGCATTGGCCATCGCCGTGGCCTGCGGCTGGGCGCCCCTGCCTGTGTCCATCCCCGTGGTCATCGTGGCGGCCCTGTTCCTCCTCCGCATGACGGAGAAGAGTCGCATCGGCGCTGACGCTGCCATCGCCGTGGTGTCCGCCTCTGCTCTCGCCATCGGCGTCATCGTCACCTCTCTCACTACGGGTCTTACCACCGATGTGGACAGCTACATGTTCGGCTCGATCCTCGCCATGGATCGTGCAGACATCGTCCTGTCCGTGGTGTTGGCGGTGTTCGTCATCGCCGTGTTTGCCCTGTGCTACCACTCCCTCTTTGCCATCACTTTTGATGAGAATTTCTCCCGCGCCACGGGCGTGAATGTGGGCTTTTATAACACCCTCCTCAGCATCCTCACCGCCCTCACCATCGTGCTGGGCATGCGTCTCATGGGTGCTATGCTGATCTCCGCGCTGGTCATCTTCCCCGCCCTCAGCGCCATGCGCATTTTCAAGAGCTTCCGCGGTGTAGTGATCATGTCCGCTGCTGTGTCGGTGCTGTCCTTCTGCATCGGTCTTACCGCCTCCTACCTTGTCAGCACCCCTGTGGGCGCCTCGGTAGTGGTGGTCAATCTGCTGGTGTTCCTCACCTGCTGCCTCATTTCTAAAATCAAAAGGAGCAACGCACGCGTATGAACATCTATCTTCAGGGCCTCACCATGGGCCTCGCCTACGTAGCCCCCATCGGCCTGCAAAACCTCTTCGTCATCAACACGGCCCTTACCCAGCGCCGCAGCCGCGTCTATCTGACGGCCCTGATCGTCATTTTCTTCGACATCACTCTCGGCCTCGCCTGCTTCCTCGGCGTGGGTGCGCTGATGTCGGCCCTGCCTTGGTTGCAGAAGGTGATTTTGGGCATCGGCAGCTTGATCGTCATTTGGATCGGCATCGGCTTACTCCGCTCCAAGGCCTCCATGGAGGGCGGTCGTGACGTAAACGTGCCTATTTGGAAGGTCATCTCCTCCGCCTGCGTGGTCACGTGGTTCAACCCTCAGGCCATCATCGACGGCACCATGATGCTGGGCGCTTTCCGCGCCTCCCTCCCTGCGGGAACGGACGCCTTCTTCATCGGCGGCTTTGCCAGCGCCTCTATTTTGTGGTTCTTGGGCATCTCCACGGTGATCTCCCTCTTCAGCGCCAAGTTCAACGAAAAGATCCTCAATATTATCAACAAGGTCTGCGGCGTGGTGATTATCTTCTACGGCTGCAAGCTCCTGTGGTCCTTCGTCCAGCTCATGGGCTGGGTGTAAGATAAGCAAAAAAAGAAAGCCCCGCAGGGCTTTCTTTTTTTCATTTATTGGCTCCCTTTGCGCCGCAGGCGCCTTGCCTCCCTCTGACGAGGGAGGTGTCTACCCGTAGGGTAGACGGAGGGAGAGAATTTGTTAGTCCTCGCGCTTCTTCAGCACGACCACGGAACCGGCAGCAGCCATGACGGACATACCGACATACATGGCGATACCAGCATCGAAGGTGTCAGCGGAGGTCACGGTCTTATCG
>JAZQMH010000031.1:0-3508 GCA_045543255.1 Vescimonas sp. | reverse complement strand
GAAAAAATTACCGACCGAGAGGTCGGGAATTTTTTTATTCATCTATTTCCTTTTGCAATTCTTGGGAAATCGCCAGCATAGAAGCGGCATCGCCTTTACACACTGCGCGGTCATAGGTGAGGAAGCCGTTGATCTCGTCCTCCACATCGCTGACCTGTGTCATAATGGCGGCGCAGAGCCCCTTCTTCACCACAGGGAGGATGCGCTTGCGATAGAGTGCCGCGATCTGCGTGCGGAAATCCTCCACAGAAGGGCAGGCCTTGTAGCCGTAGGCCTTGTCGGGGTTGAAAATGTGTCCCGCTATGGGGCAGGCGTAGCCGCCGAATTCACTGAGCACCAGCGGGCGGTCAGAGGCCTTCAGCTGCGACCACGGGCCGAAGTAGATGTGGCGGCTGTCTACATCGCTCTTTTTGCGTCTGAACCAGCCCGAGGTGGCGTCAATGATGCGGCTATCGTCCAGCGCCCGCATCCCCTCGTAAACACTGTCGGCGTCGAACTGCCCCCAACCCTCGTTGAAAATCGTCCAGTAGAGGATGGAGGGGTGATTGCGTAGCTGCTGCACTGTTTCCTTCATGGCGTGGAAGAAGCGCCGTCGGGTAGTTTCATCGCGGTGGAAATTCTTATCCCGCAGCTTTTGCACGCACACCGTAGGCAGCGCTGTGTCGCGGAAGAAGGAATAGTCGCCGTTGTTCACCATGTCTTGGAACACCACCATGCCAAGCTTGTCGCACTGGTAGTAGAACGCCTCGGGCTCTACCTTAATGTGCTTGCGGAGAGTGTTGAAGCCCAAAGCCTTCATGGCGCGGATATCCTCGGCGTAGCACTGGGGGGAGGGAGGCGTGTAGATGCCGTCGGGCCAGTAGCCTTGGTCGAGGAGACCGTGGAAGAAGTAGGGCTTGCCGTTGAGAAGCAGGCGGGGGATACCCTTGACCTCCTTGCACTCGATGGTGCGGAGGGCGAAGTAGCTCTCCACACTGTCCTCTGCCGTTTCCACGGTGAACTCATAGAGATAGGGGTCTTCGGGTGTCCAGCAGTGGGGGTCGTTGGGCACGATGACGGCGCGACCGTTGTGAAGGGGATAGTCCACGCCCTCGCAGCGCACCGTGCCCTCCAAGGCGGGGGAGACGGTGATGGTGGCATCGGTGGTGGTCACGCGGATGTCGAGGGCGGCGATGTGCTGCTGGGGCACGCTCTCCAACCACACGCTCTGCCAAATGCCCGACACAGGGGTGTACCACATACCGCCCCGCTTTAGTGTCTGCTTGCCGTAGGGGAAAGAGGTGTCCCGCAAATCGTCATAGCAGCGGATGATGAGGGTGTTTTCTTTCTGCAAGGCATCGGTAATATCCACGGCGAAGGCGTTGTAGCCCCCCTCGTGGTGACCTATCAACTGTTGGTTAACATAAATATCTGCAACTTGGTCAGCTGCGCCGATGTGGAGCAGCACCCGCCCGCAGTTGAAATCCTCGGGAAGGGTCAGTTCACGGCGGTAGAAGAGATAACTGCTTGCGCCCACATCTTTTTTTACTCCCGACAGGGCACTTTCAGGGCAGAAGGGGACGGTGATGGTCTCCTCATACGCTGCGGGGAAGTCGGGGGAAGGGGAGAGGGCGAAATCCCACTGACCATTTAAGTTGACATAACTTTTACGCCGCAGTTGAGGGCGGGGATAGATGTCCCAAGAAATTTCGCCCTTTTGGGCGGTGACGGTAGAGAGTGTTTGCAGCATAGCGTTGCTCCTTTTTCATGACAGAGGCTTATTGAGTATATTGTATCACTTAAAAAGAAAAAGCACAACAAAAAGCGAAATTGTTGCGAAAGCAACTTGCAATTTGCGGATAAGAGAGTATGATAAGAAAAAAGATACAAAGAGGAAAGAAGGAGAATCGCCATGTTGGAGCATATTGTAGAGTTTGTTCTGGAAATTCTGATCCCCCTGTGCGAGCTGATGGGCATTATCATCGTGGCGGTGTCGGCGTTGAGCGCGTTTTGGAAATACGCCTGCTCTCTGGTGACCAAGAGCAGCTGCGATGTGAAGTTCCGGCTGGCCAGCGGTTTGGCGTTGAGCCTCGAGTTTAAGATGGCGGCGGAGATCTTAAAGACGGTGCTGATCCGCGATCTGCAGGAGCTGTTGGTGCTGGGCGTGGTCATCGCGCTGCGCGCCTTGCTGTCGCTGCTGATCCACTTTGAGATGAAACACGCAGGGGGAGAAAAAGGCTGCGAAAAGTGAAGAGTTTGCACTCTTGTACGGCTTGAAGGAAACATTCCATACGTATGGGCAAAAACAGCGCACATTTTGCTGCTTTTGCCCGTTTGTCGTTAATTATAGCTTGAATTATTGTTGTTAAAAAATTATCTTTTGTTTTTTCGTCATTTTAGAACAATTTTTCTTGCTATAATAGGGGTCATGCATTAGAATATATATGTTTAACATCGATGTTTACAGGATGCTGAACATCGGAAAAAGGAACGGAAAAAGAAAGGAACAAAAACCATGGAAAAGCTTGCTTTGCTTGCCCCTGTTTTGGGCGTGGTGGCGCTGTTGTTCGCGCTGTACCTGTCCAAGAAAGTCAGTAAACAGGACGCAGGAACTGACAGAATGAAGGAAATCGCCGCATTCATCCACGAGGGCGCTCAGGCCTTTTTGATGTCTGAGTATAAGATCCTTGTGGTGTTCGTGGCTGTGCTGTTTGTTGTGGTCGGCTTCGGTATCAACTGGATGACCGCCATTGCCTTCCTTGTGGGTGCTGTGTTCCCCACCGTCGCCGGCTACTGCGGCATGAACGTGGCTACCAAGGCCAACGTGAGAACCGCTGCCGCCGCCAAGGATCACGGCATGAATAAGGCTCTGTCCATCGCCTTCTCCGGCGGTGCCGTCATGGGTATGTGCGTGGTCGGTCTGGGTCTGCTGGGCTGCGGCGTTGTCTACCTCATCACCAAGGATGCCTCCGTGCTGTCCGGCTTCTCTCTGGGTGCTTCTTCCATCGCACTGTTTGCCCGTGTGGGCGGCGGTATCTACACCAAGGCTGCCGACGTGGGCGCTGACCTTGTGGGTAAGGTGGAAGCCGGTATCCCCGAGGATGATCCCCGTAACCCCGCCACCATCGCCGACAACGTGGGCGATAACGTGGGCGACGTGGCTGGCATGGGTGCTGACCTGTATGAAAGCTATGTTGGTTCCATTCTGGCTACCTTCGCACTGGGCGCTGTGGGCGGATACGGCTGGGGCGGCATGCTGCTGCCCGTGCTGCTGGCTGTCTGCGGTATCGTCTGCCCCATCCTGGGCCCCTTCCTGGTCAAGACCGAAGAGAACGCCACCCAGCAGACCCTGCTCAAGAGCCTCCGCACCGGCACCTACACCGCCGCCATCCTGGCTGCTGTGCTGGCCGCTCCCCTGACCTACTGGGTCTTGGGCAGCTGGGGCGTCTATATCGCCATCCTCTGCGGCCTCGTCGGCGGCTGCGCCATCGGCTATTTCACCGAGTACTACACCTCTGACACTTATAAG
>JAZQMH010000030.1:0-11807 GCA_045543255.1 Vescimonas sp. | reverse complement strand
CATTGCAGGCGGTTTGATCATCACCTTGGTAGAAGGCATTCTGTAAGGAGGTAGCACAATGCATATCAATATGGAATTGGTCATGGCTTGCCTCGGTATCATGGGCAAGGGCCTGTTGGGTATCTTCGTGGTCATCGCCGTTATTTGGGGCTTGGTTGAACTTCTCAACCGCGTCACCTCGAAGAAGGATTGATTTCCTATGTAATCGCACGAAAAAGCACGCTGTCGATGACAGCGTGCTTTTTGCTTATTCCATGATGTTTCCCTCACCATCAAGGAGCAGTTCTACAGGCGGGGTATGTCCCGAGAAGCGCTGGGCAGTCAAGGTACAGGCGTATGCACCTGCATTTTTCACCTCCACAAGGTCGCCGACTTCCAAGCGCGGGCCTTCAAAATTCTCCACCAGCACATCGGCGGCACAGCAGAGATTGCCAACGATGTTGACGTGCTCGGTGGCGGTCGTATCGCCGTGTGCTACCACAGGGAATGCCCAAGCAGAGGTATAAAGAGGCTCGTAAGCCGCCAGCGTTCCTGCAGGGTCGGCGTGGTGGAGCATCACTGCCAAGGCGGGCTTTTGCAGACCGTTCATGCAGCCCTCGGTGATGACATAGGTCACGCCGCGGGAGGTCTTTTTATCCACTACAGGCAGCCAATAGGTGCCCATCTTGCAGGTGAGGAAACGCCCCGTCTCGATCATCAGGCGGGCACGGAGTGTCCTTTCATTATCCGCAGCGATGGCATCGGTATAGGTACGGAGGTTCTCCAAATCCATGGGAGATTCCTGCTCCTCATCGTAGGCAACGCCTACGCCGCTGCCGAAGTTCACATACCGCAGCGGTGCGCCCAATTCCTCACCCAAGCGCTTGGCAAGCGCCCAGCTGTCTTGATAGCAGCGACCAAGAGCATCGGCCTCCAGCGTTTGGGAGCGGAGATGGACATGGAGACCCTCCACGGTGACAGGGATGGTCTTGAGCAGTTCCTTCAAACGGGACAGATCTTCCTCGTCAATACCGAACTTGGAGGTAACGCCCGCTCCCCCGCCAAAGGCGAAGGCGGGATTCATGCGGATACCGATGGCACGATGCTCGCCACGCTGGGCAGCCAGTGTGCCAATCCGTGATACTTCTCCGAGGGAATCGACGATGATCTCGCAGTCATCCCATGCGCGCTGAAGGGCAGCATCGGACTTGCCTGCGGCGGAGAAGAAAATATCCTCCGCCCACATGCCGCAATCCCGCGCAAGAGTCACTTCTCCCGCCGAGGCAGCATCGGCACCGATGCCAAAAGAGGCCAGCGCCTTCACCACAGGTGGATAGGGATTCGCCTTTACAGAATAGAGCAAATCGAAGTTTGGAAAGGTTTCCTGCAGCGTTTTCACCTGCTGCGCCATGACCTCGTATTCATAGAGATAACAGGGGGCGTGGTTTTTTGCTACTGTCAGCAGTTTATCCTTCATCGGAGATACCTCCTTCATTTGTTGGCTTTAGTATAACAGATGTAGAGGAGTAGGACAAGAAAAAGACACCCTCGCGGGTGTCTTTTTACGTAAATTAGTTGATCCTTAGCGGTTGACCTCTTCCATGGCAATCTGATTCCAGCGGGTGAGGCGCTGAGGCTCATAGCGGACGGTAGAGATGTCTTTCAGCAGCATCTCAAGACGCACGTTGTTGCGCTTTGCAGCATCGATGGCAAGGCGCAGATTCTTACGTACTGCCTCTTCATCGAAAGTATCACCAGCCAAGAAGGCAGGGTTGGGCTTATAGGACATGATGATGTTTTTCGGCAACTGCTCTGCAAAAACATCAGGATCACTCCAAGGACTGCAGGAGATCTTTCTGACATTCGGGATCTTTGTAACCAAATCGAGTCTGTCAGAGAGTTTTTCACAGCAGCCGTAGTAGATATTCTTGAAATACGAGGCCAGTTTGGAGATGTAAGGAATTTCAAACTCCTCCGTGACTTTAGGAGAAACAGAAGAGAACAGCTGCGCCATACCAAAAGCCCAAGAGTTTTGAGAAATATCCTTTGTAGGGGTATCGAACTCACTATCAAACACGTAAGAACAATGGCACAACTGTAGCTTGCTTTCACAAACTTCCAGTTCGTTGGCCTCTTTGATACCACAGATCAGAGACTCGGTAAAGCGAGAAACGATCTCATGGAGGAGCTCGGGTTCATCCATAAGCAGGAAGTAAATGTCCTCCACACTCATCAGCTGGGCAATTGCATCCCAAATGCCAAGGTGGAAATTAATACCCATCCCCTTCACAGGACCAATATCCGAGAAAATGTCCTGCATTACTTCGTGTCTGCGCTTGGTTTCCTCTGTATCATGCGTGATATGCATAGGCTTGATCTTCTCCAGATCATCCCACGTTTCGAACTGATTTACGTAGTCATGGGAAACTACGGTGTTGGCGCTGTCTGTAGGAACTGTATTCTCCACAATAGACACACCATAACCGGAGTTCGTCACCGCTTTTGCATAAGGAATATAGGGAGCCAACACCATATCAGCAGGATGATTCTGCCACTTAAGGATATTGGTACGCAATTCCTCCTCAACCGTTCTCAAAAATGCATCTTCACACTGCAGATCCAAGAAGCCTCCCATATTCAATTCGTTAAAGCATTCTTGGGAAATGGTGATCATGGGTCTGGTTAAAGCACCGTCATTGAAATCAGACCACAGCTTCTTTCTCTCCAGATTGATAGGATCATGAGCGTAAGCCATGTATTGCTTACCCAGTTCTCTTAATATGCGCTTATCATTTTCGTACGACATAATATCCCCTCCTTACGGAGATACTATCCCACAAAAGCAGATATTTCAACTATAAAATATGCCATAATATACATAATTATTGACTTCACCTTGTTTTCCCTATATAGTTGAAGGGAAAGGCGGCGAGGATATGCTGAAAAATGAGTATGGCGTGGTCACAGTCAGCAGTAGTTGGAGGGTGGAAGAAGAAAACCCATCGGCTACTCCAGAATGTATTATGTGTTAGGCGGCGATGTGCTTTACACCGACAAAATATTGGAAACAAAGCTCAAAAAAGGTTACCTGTATATTTTCCCCTCGAACCTTCCTTATAAGATGGTCAACAATGTAAACGATCCATTGCGGTGCGTCTATCTTCATATGGACTTCTTTCCCATTGTAACTAATGAGCTGATTGAGCTATATGTAGAAGAACAAAGTCTATTAAAATCGTTATTGGACACAATTACCGAGAGTTTACTGGTCAATAACATTCAAATTCTCTTTATGCTTGCAGACGTATTGGAAGAATATCTAAAAGCAGAGGGCATCCTCACTTACGCGGATGCGTCTATCGTCAACATGCTGCAGTTCATTTCTAAAAATTATCAAAAAAATCTCTCCGTAACAGATTTAAGCAATAAATATGGTTATAATTCTCAATACTTCATCCGCCTGTTTAAAAAGAGCGTAGGTGTAACGCCTTATCAATATTTAAAGGACTTCCGCATTAAGAAAGCCTGCGAATATTTAAATGCGGGTAACAGCGTCAGCCAAACGGCGGCTTTGGTAGGCTATAAGGACAGCAAAACATTTAGCAATGCCTTTAGAGAAAAAATGGGCTTTTCTCCCGGACAATTAAAGCAACGAACAGAAAAGCAATAATGCCTTGATATAAAAAAAGACACCCTTGCGGGTGTCTTTTCTATTCTTTTAGTGCATCATGCCGGGAGGCGGGACGAGCCAGGTGTGGACTTCACCCACGGCCTCGAAGCCCAGCTTTTCATACAGGGGTGCGCCCATGGGGGATGCCTGCAGCGTAGCGTACTTGCAGCCCTTCTCCTTGGCAATGGCCATGGCGCAGTTCATCAAGGAAGAGGCGATGCCCTTACCGCGGCATGCTTCCATAGTGGCTACCTCGTGGACGCCTGCGTTATCGCCCACGCAGATAAGGAGCATACCTGCCACCATCTTGCCCTCTTCATAGTGGACAAGGAAGTCGCAATGCTCATCGGCGGCGATCAGCACCATGCCGTCACGCTCGGTAGGCTTACCAAAAGCGGCAGCGATGGTGTCGGCCCACTCGCCTACCTTTTCGGCGCTTACATGCTCCACAGCAACAGTGGGTGCAGCGGGGGTATAGCCCTCCAAATCCAGGAACATGGCCTCCTGCACAGGCAAGGGGTTGATGTAGCCCTCGGCCTTCACGAAGGGACGGATGGCCTTACTGCTGACCTCGGTGCTGAGCCAGCTGATGAGGGGAGGCAGCTTGCCCTCGCGGACACCGGCTGCCACGGTGGACACGGTGGCCTCCAGGGTCTCCTTCTCTGCGGCGTGGATGTACACGCGGTTATACCACATGGTCTCGGGTGCAAAGTAGGCAGTGTAGGCCTCCTCTACCTTCTTGCCGCCGGAGTAGCCGGACACCAGCTCACAGCTATCCAGCAGGCTCTCCATAGCCAAACGGGCTTTTTCCTTCACGGTGTAGCTCATACTCGTTTCTCTCCTATCGTTACATCATTTCTGCGATCTCGTAAATCAGCTTCTCGGTCTTTTCCCAGCCGAGACAGGGGTCGGTAATAGACTGACCGAACACGTCGCCATCCACCTTCTGACAGCCGTCCACCAAATAGCTCTCGATCATAAAGCCCTTCACCAGCTTGCGGATGTCGGGATTATGGCGGCAGCTGTGGAGCACGTCCTTGGCGATGCGGATCTGCTCTAAATATTGTTTGCCGGAGTTGCTGTGGTTGGTGTCCACCACCACACCGGGATTGGCGAGGCCGCTGGCGGCATACAGCTCATTGAGCTGAGCTAAATTCTCGTAGTGGTAGTTGGGATAGGCCTTACCGTTGGCATCCACATAGCCGCGCAAAATGGCGTGGGCGTAGGGGTTTCCGGCACTCTTGACCTCCCAGTTGCGGTAGCAGAAGGAGTGGGAGTGCTGGGCGGCATTGATGGCGTTCATCATCACAGACAGGTCGCCGCCGGTGGGGTTTTTCATACCCACGGGGATGGCGAGGCCGCTGGCGGTGAGACGGTGCTGCTGATTCTCCACGCTGCGGGCACCGATGGCCACGTAGGCCACCACGTCGTTAATATAGCGGTGATTCTCGGGATAAAGCATCTCGTCGGCACTGGGGAGGCCGAACTCATTGAGGGAGCGCATGTGGATCTTACGGGTGGCGATGACGCCCTTAATGAGATTGGGCTGTGCATTGGGATCGGGAGAATGGAGCATGCCCTTATAGCCTGCGCCGGTAGTGCGGGGCTTGTTGGTATAGATGCGGGGAATGAGAATGAGCTTGTCGCTCACTTCATCCTGCATCTTGCGAAGGCGGCCGATATACTCCATGACGGCATCCTCACGGTCGGCAGAGCAAGGGCCGATAATCAGCACCATGCGGTCATCTTCGCCGGAGAACACCTTCTTGATCTCTTTATCCCGTGCAATTTTAATGTCGGCTGCTTCCTCGGAGAGGGGGTATTGCCCCTTGATCTCTTGGGGAATCGGCAGCTTACTGACGAATTCCATATTCATTGTGGATCTTCCTCCATTCTTATGGGAACGCGCGAGGAGCGCAGTGAATCTTCTTATTTGGTGGTCACGTCAATGTCCACATCTTTGAGCTTGTCAAAAAAGTCGGGGAAGCTCTTGCTGACAGCCTCTGCGCCCTCAATGCTGCCGCCTGTCCGCGTCAGCAGCACCGCCAAGGACATGACGATGCGGTGGTCATTGTGACCATGGAGGACGCGGTCGGGGGCGTGGAACGCTTTTGCGGTGATGTCCACGGTGTTCTCCCCTACCGTCACCTCTGTGCCGAAGGTGGAAAGCTCCTCTGCCATGACGGCGGCACGGTCGCTCTCCTTCAGTTTCAAGCGGCGAGTGCCCGTAAAATGTGCGCCGTTCTTGGCGGCGGCAACAGCGAAGAGGATGGGGCCCAAGTCGGGACAGTTGGAGATGTCGATGGTGGGGCAACCAAAGGAAAGTCTCTGAAAATGCTCGGTGTAAACCTTATCTCCTTGCAGGCTGTCGGGGTTGAGACCGCCGACATCCACGTCGCCGCCTAAGAAGTTGAGGGCTTCAAAAAAGGCAGCGCCGGAGTAATCGCCCTCCACGTACAGATCAGCAGCAGTATACTGCTGATTGCCGGGGATGACAAGAGTAACTTCATCCTGCCAGTGGGCATGGACGCCGAAAGAGGCCATCGCCTGCAAGGTGAGGTCGATGTAACCGCGGCTCTCCACAGGGGGGATGATGGAAATCACGCTGTCGCCCTCCACCATGGGCAGTGCCAAGAGGAGGCCGGAAATAAACTGGCTGCTGATATCGCCGGGGACGGTGTAGGTATCGGCGGTCAGCTTGCCCTGCACATCCACATAAGAGACGTTCTGGGTGAAGGTGAAGCCACGCTGGGCGCAGAGCTGAGCGTAGATGCTCAAGGGACGGGACAGGAGCTTCTCCGTGCCGCTAAAGCTGACCTTATTCCCACTCAATAGTGCCAAGGGAATGAAGAATCGCAGCGTACTGCCGCTTTCATGGCAGGAGAGGATGTCCATAGCCCTGGCGCGCTTCATGTCCACGCCGCGGACAGTGACGGTATCGCCGCTGACACTGCAATCTGCACCCAAGGCGCGGAGGCAGGCGATGGTGGCTAAAATATCTTCATTGAGGTCAATGCCGCCAATTTGGCTTGTACCACTGGACAGTCCTGCACAGATGAGCATACGGTGTGCCATGCTCTTGGAAGAGGGGACGGTCACATAGCCTACGGCGCGACCGGGTTGAATGGTAACGTTCATAGTTTCTTCTCCAGTAATGTGTCAATTGCCTCTAAATAGCCGTCAAAGCCCTTGCCGGTGATGGTGGCAATACAGGTCTGTCGGATATAGCTTACCTGCCGAAAGTCCTCCCGCTCCTCCACCTTGGAGATATGTACCTCCACCGTGGGGATG
Organism: Vescimonas sp.; assembly: GCA_045543255.1. Taxonomy (GTDB): domain Bacteria; phylum Bacillota; class Clostridia; order Oscillospirales; family Oscillospiraceae; genus Vescimonas. The sequence continues at coordinate 4,867 of JAZQMH010000030.1, read as the reverse complement.
CCCACTGCCTTCACCGCATCTAAAAGGGCGATGCTGGTGTGGGTATAGGCGGGGGGATTAATGACGATGCCGTCTGTGCCGTCGGAATAGGCCTCTTGGGTGCGATCTACCAAGGAGCCCTCGTGATTGGACTGGTAAAAGCTGACAGCAACACCCTTTTGGGCGCAGTAAGCCGTGATTTTCTCGCAGAGGGCCGCATAGGTACCCGTGCCGTAGAGAGCGGGCTCACGGATGCCCAGCATATTCAAATTCGGGCCATTGATCACCAAAATGTTCATGGTAAAAAGTTCCTTTCCACCTGCTGTGCCGCCTCTTCCGCCGAAACGGCGTTGTCGATCACAACATCTGCTGTAGAAACATATAGATCATAGCGCTCGTGATAGCGCTGCAGGATCGCCTCCTTGGTAGAGGAAAGAGGCCGATCTTTCGTGGGCAGCAGCTGCTCCACAGGGCGATCTAAGAAAAAGATCTTGCCGTTCATGCGAAGGGCATTACAATTCTCCTCACGGAGGGTCGCACCGCCGCCTGTGGCGATGACTGCGCCGGTTTCCAAGGCAATGGAGCGGATCACCTCCGATTCAATATCGCGGAAGGCCTGCTCTCCTTCTGCGGAGATAAGCTCTGCGGGGGTCTTGCCTGTTTTCTCGGTAATGAGGGTGTCCACATCGAGGTAGGGTCTACTTAGTTTCTCCGAGAGGAGCTTGCCCACCGTGGACTTGCCGCTGCCGGGCATACCGGTGAGGACGATGTTCTCCTTGCCGGACTTAATCTTGCGGTAGATGCGCTCCGCTGTGCCCTCGGGGTACTTCGTATCGAGGAAGATCTCCGAGGCCAGTACCGCTTGGCACACCAGCATGTAGAGGCCGCCTGCGGCGCGTGCCCCCTGCTTGCGGGCAGCGAGGATAAACTCGGTACAGAGAGGGTTATAGACTGCGTCCACCGCGCCTTCAAGATGGGGAAACAGGGCGGGGTCGATGGACATTCCCTTCTCTTGGGCGAACATGCCGCGGGGCGTGGTGTTCATAAGGATTTGGGCATCCAAGTGGTGTGCCTTCACCTCATCGTAGGTCAGCACGCCTGCCTTGGCGCTGCGGCTCACCTTGTAAACCTCCGCTGCGCCCAGATGCTTGGCAACCGCCATGGCGGTGTTGGATGTGCCGCCTGTGCCCAGGATCAGCACTTTTTTGCCCGCCATGTCGATGCCTGTCCGCGCAATGAGAGCAGCCATGCCGCCAAAGTCCGTGTTGTAGCCGTAGAGGTCGCCGCCACGGTTGACGATGGTATTGACGGCGCCGATAGCGGCAGCCATAGGCTCTACTTCTTTCAGGTGGGGGATCACATCCTGCTTATAGGGCATGGTGACATTGATGGCCTTGAAATCCCGCGCCGCCATGAACTGGTCAAGCTCCCCCATAGGGATCTCGCGGAGCTCGTAGAGGTAATCCGTCAACTCCCCGTGGATGATCTTGGAAAAACTGTGAGTCAAATGCTCACCGATGCAGCCATACTGCATGGTTCATTCATCCTTTGCAAAATAGTCTGTGCCGTAGCGGCCCAAGAGCATGTCATAGACCGCAATGGCCGTCACCGCATCCATGACGATGCGGGCACGGTGGACGATGGCAGGGTCATGGCGACCCTTGATCTCCAGCGTGGCGTTTTCCTTGGCGGCGATGTCCACCGTGTCCTGCGCCTTGGCGATAGAGGGGGTGGGCTTCACAGCGCAGCGGAAAAGGACGGGCATACCGTTGGTAATGCCGCCAACCATACCGCCGCCGTGGTTGGTGGTGGTGATGATCGCGCCATTTTCATAGCGCAAGGCGTCGTTTGCCTCGCTGCCCCGCATATCGGCAAGGGCGAAGCCGTCGCCAAACTCCACACCCTTCACAGCGGGGACGGAGAAGAGCATATGGGAGAGGACACTTTCAAAGGTGTCAAACCAAGGCTCGCCTACACCCGCAGGAAGGCCCACAATAGCTGTCTCCAGCACGCCGCCTACGCTGTCGCCCTCGGATTTGGCAGCCAAAATAGCCGCCTCCATCTTCTCCCCTGCTGCCTTATCAAGGACGGGGAACAGACTTTCGGAGAGGGTGGCAATATCGGTGGATAAGTCCTCAAATCCGCGGTCGGGGATGCCTGCACAGCGTGAAATGTGAGTACCGATGGTGATGCCTTTACGCTGCAAGGCGCTATGACAGATCGCACCTGCCGCCACCAGCGCCGCCGTTATGCGGCCGGAGAAGTGGCCGCCGCCACGCTTATCCTGATAGCCGTGGTACTTACACTGGGCGGGATAGTCGGCGTGGCCGGGGCGCATCAGCGTCTCCATGGCGGCATAGTCGCCGCTGCGGGTATCTTGGTTGCGGATGAGGATGCACAAAGGCGTGCCTGTGGCAACGCCGTTCACCGCACCGCTGACGATCTCAAAGGCGTCTTCTTCCTGCCGCGCCGTGGAAATCGCACCTTGGGGCTTACGCAGGCGCAGCATGCGGCGAATATTCTCCTCATCAATGACCGTACCGGGGCACAGGCCATCCAGCACAGCACCGATGGCTGCGCCGTGACTTTCACCAAAGAGGGTGATGCCCATATACTGTCCGAATGTGTTCTTCATGGTGGATTACACCTTTCCGTTCAAAAACTGATAGACGGTTTCCTTCAAATCCTGCAGGGGCATTTTCCGCAGGTCAAAGCTGCCTGCTTTTTCAACATACACCACGGTGATGGTGTCCCCCGAGAGTTTTTTATCGTGGGACATGGCCTGCCATACCTTGTCGGGATCGACATCGCAGGTGGTGGGTAGACCCAACTTCTCAAGGATGGCCTTGAGGCGGGGACGGAGGGAATCGCTGCACATGGGCAGCATACCCAGTGCCACGCACTCGCCGTGGTGGAGGATATTCAAGCCTGCCGCCGTTTCAATGCCGTGACCGATGGTATGACCAAAGTTCAGCACGCGGCGAAGGCCGCTCTCCTTCTCGTCCTCTTTCACCACCGCCGCCTTGATGCGGAGGGAAGCAGCGATGATCTCATCGATATTGTCGAGGACAGTTTCCGTTTCAAATCGTGTAAGGAGGGCTTCATCGAAAGTAGCCGCCATCTTTACCGCTTCGGCAAGGCCTGCGGTGATGTGGCGCTGAGGCAAGGTGTCCAGTACATCGGGATCGATGACCACCGCCTTGGGCTGATAGAAGGCGCCCACGCAGTTCTTGATGCCATCGAGGTCGATGGCTACCTTGCCGCCGATGGAGGAGTCCACTTGGGACAGCACCGTGGTGGGGACATTGTAAAAGTCGATGCCCCGCATGTAGGAGGCGGCGGCAAAGCCCGCCAAATCCCCTACCATACCGCCGCCCACAGCCACCACACAGTCGGTGCGGGTAAAGCCGTTTTTCAGCATCACGCGGCACAGGTCAGTAAAATTCTCCACATTCTTGCTGCCCTCCCCTTGGGGAAGGGGCACCACCGTAGGGGCGGCGCAGCGCTCGGCAATAGTCTCAGCATAAGCCGCAGGCACACCGCTGTCGGTAACGAGGAGCACCTTGCGGTTTAAGTTCATGTAGTTTTCGGCATGGTGCAGCGCACCACGCTCGATGGTGATGGGATAGCTATTCTTGCCTAATTCAGCAATGATCTCCATAGTCTTTTCCTCAAGCAAACGAGCCGACACATTTGATCTTATCGCAGCACACGGTCATGGCCTCCAGCATACACTTGCCGTCATAGCTGCGGACATCGCCCTCGGCCTCCACATAGAAATAATACTGCCACAGCAGCTCCTTCATGGGGCGGCTGCGCATAACGTGCATGCTGAAACCGTAAGAGCCGATAATATTCAGTGCGCGGGCAAGGCAGCCTGCCTCGTTGGGCACGGTGAACATCAAAATGAAGTGGGCACCGGGCTTCTTGCTGATGCTGCGATCCTCGCTGCGGGCCAGCACCACAAAGCGGGTGGTGTTGATCTGAGAGTGATTGACGCTCTCTGCCAGCACCTTCAAGCCGTACATCTCGGCGCTCTCAGCGCTGGCGATAGCTGCCACGGTGGGGTCGTTCAGCTCTGCCACATATTTGGCGGCAAGGGCGGTATTACTGAAGGTGCGCTGCTCCAAGCCGTGCTTGGTAATGTAGTCGTCACACTGGGCAAGAGCCTGCGGATGGCTCACCACTGTCTTGATGGTGTCGAGGGTAGCGCCCTCCACCGCCAGCAGGTCGTGGGTGACGGACAGTGCCAACGTGCCGTTGACAAAGAGAGGGCCGGAGAACATGAGGTCGGTAACCTGACCTACTTCACCTGCGTAGCTATTCTCCAAAGGCAGAACGACGGCATCACATTCGCCATCCACCACAGAGTCATAGGCGGCCTTAAAGTTGGAGTAGGCGATCTTCTCGGCCTGGGGAAACAGCTTATCGGCTGCAATATGGGCAAAAGCGCCCTCAACGCCGCTGTAAGCTACCTTCATGCCCTGCAAGAGCTTGTGCTGATAGCGGCGGGAAATGTTCATGGTATCACGGAGAAAATCCGTATAGTAGCCGCGGAGGTCATCGTTCTCGATGCGCTCTGCGCCGCTGCGAAGGACTTCCGCCTCGCGGTTGGCATCAAATATGGGCAGACCGTGTGCCTTCTTATGTTCTGCGACGATCTCCGCCGCCTCCATGCGGCGCACGAACAACTGCGCCATTTGTGCGTCTACTTCATCAATGATCTTTCTTGCTTCCTGTAACTTGTCCATAGTGTTTTCTCCTGTTTTTGCCTTGGGTTGGTATTACCATTGTCTGTCAGAGAAACACAAATTGAGTTTTCTCGAACGGGAGAGCTTTTCTTGTTGGTCCGGCAGAGTATAAACATTATAATTATACCCCTTTTTTC
>JAZQMH010000029.1:0-12822 GCA_045543255.1 Vescimonas sp. | reverse complement strand
TCCTTTATGGAGTAAGGGCCCAGAAAGACGATCTGGTTGATAGGCCGGAGGTGGAAGTGCAGTAATGTATGCAGCTGACCGGTACTAATAGCCCGAGGGCTTGACCTACAAAATTTTGCAGGCAATCAGCCTTCTCCCATCTCAAATCATACATTGTTCGGTTTTCAGGGTGTAAGTAAAAACAATAAGGCTTCCATCGCAAACCAGCGAAGCGTTTGTGATGCAAAGAGGAGACACAGCGGAGTGAGCGAAGCGTGGTATTGATACTGCGAAGAGCGATACGGAGCTTGTGTCGACGAAGTTGGTGCTGATTAGGGCGAGGGTCCACCCGTTCCCATCCCGAACACGGAAGTTAAGCTCGCTTCTGCCCACGATACTTGGCTGGAGACGGCCCGGGAAAATAGGTAGCGCCAACACTACAAACACCACGCGAAAGCGTGGTGTTTTTGTGTTTTTATTTAACTGCGAGGGGTCATACCCTCCCCCTCGCGCTCCCCCATGCAAGAGTGATAGCTGTTATCTCCGCAAGGAGAGGTGGTTCTATTGTTGGCCTTATTGAAATAGCAACACCCCAAGTCGAAGGACTTGGGGTGTTCTACTATTTATCTTTTCTCACACACAAAAGGGCGGAGGCGTACCATTCTCGGCATCCATGCGCATGGCATCGGCGATGGAGAAGTCGTACTCCTGGGTCTCGGGTGCTGCCAAGTGCATGAGCCAAGTCTTGGCGAGGTCGACCCAAGTAGAAGCCGCCTGATACTTATCGTAACGATAGGGGGCAGTGCCGTTGGGGATGCCGGTGGCGAAGCCGTGTTCGCCGTTTTGGAAGATATGCAGCTCGTAGGGCACGCCCTTTTCTGCCAGTGCCAGCGCCATCTTCAAAGAGTGCATGGCGGGGACAAGGCTATCATTAGCGGCGTGAACCATGAACACAGGGGGTGTCTTTTTGCTGACATAGAGATAGGGGCTCATCATGTCCCGCTGCTCCTGAGTGGGGGTAGGCGTACCGAAAATGGTGTTGTTGCCCGCCAGCAGCATGGGGTTGGGAGGCAGTGTCTCCTCATACTGCCCCTGATAGGTATAATCCGTCAGAGGGTAGCCCAGCATGACTCCCAAAGGCTTAAAGCACTTCTTATCCACGCCGAAGAACTCGCTGAGGACAGGCTCATGCCAGTGTACCGCCATATTGGCGCAGAGGTTTGCGCCTGCGGAGAAGCCCACGATGCTGATACGCTTGGGGTCAATGTGCCACTTCTCGGCATTCTCGCGGATGATCAGCATGGCCTTGCCCAAATCCCGCAGCTGGGCAGGATGGCGGGAGTCATTCTCACCGCAGGTAGTGCCCACAGTGTACTGCAAAATGAAGGTCTGATAGCCCGCCTTGGCAAAGCTGAGAGCCACTTCGTCGCCCTCATTCTCCATGGAGCAGAACATATACGCGCCGCCGGGGCAGACGATCACCGCAGGCAGAGGCTCGGCCTCCACGGGGATCATGGGATTGGGGGTGCAGTGCCGCAGCATGGTATACAGTGCCACATCGTCGCGGCCTTCCCAAAGGGGGATTCTCTCAGTAATCATGATTCTACTCCTTTTCTTATTGCTGGTCGGGGCGGTAGCGGAGGGCGGAAAGCCGCGCCATCAGCGCCTGAATTTTCGGGGGATTCAAGCCGAGGAAGAAGGCGGTGCTTAACTCATGGAAGGTCTGGGTAGTAAACTCGCGGTTATTCTCCATGAGGATGCCAAAGAGTGCAGGCGTCTCCTGCAGCAGGATCTGCTTTGCCTCCTCATCGTCGGCGAGGGCGGCAAGGCGGCTATCCATGGAATAGAGGGCGCGATAATCCTCGGTGGGGGTGTAGGTATAGTCATAGCAGCCGCTTTCCACAGTGAAGGGGGCTTTCCCGCTGCGGGGCAGCGTCACCTCGGCGCTGCAGCCGAAGGGGACTTCGATGTGGATACTTACATCGCCGTTTTCTGCAATGGCCCAGTTGGACACATACTTACCGGACACGGTATCCAGCGTGCACGCCACATGACCGAGGCGAATGTTGGGCAGAGGCGCGATGGTGGCGTGGCGGAAGCCCGCCTTGGAGGGGCGAATACCTGCCACATAGCCGTAGACATACTCCATGACAGAGCCGTAGGCGTAGTGGTTGAAGCTGTTCATGCCCGTGCCGGAGCAAGTGCCGTCGGGCAGGAGGCTGTTCCAACGCTCCCACACGGTGGTAGCACCCAGCTCTACGCAGTACATCCAACCGGGGAAACCACGATGGAGCAGCAGCTCGCAGGCGAGATCGTCCAAGCCGTGTTCCGCCAGTACAGAACACATCAGCGGTGCGCCTGCAAAGCCGCAGCGGATCTCGAAGCCATCGAAGCGCATACGGCGCAGGAACTGCTGGATCAACACATCCTTATCCTGCCACAGACCGAACTTCAGCGCCGTAATGTAGGCAGCCTGTGTATCCACACTGAGGCGGCCTGCGGGGGTGAAGAAGGTATCCATCACCGCAGTGCGGATATTGGCGGCCAGCTCTGCGTACTTTGCCGTATCCTCGGTCTTGCCCAGCATGGCGGCAAACTCGGAAACAATACGCGCGCTGTTCATGAGATACACGCTGCCGAGATAGGTATCATCCGTGCCGCCCTTGAAGCTCTGAGAGGTAACGCCGTCCAGTGCCAGCCAATCGCCCAGCTGATCCTCGTCATAGAGGTAGTTGTGGCACAGCTTCGCGGCATACTCCACCCAATCCCGCATGAGAGCGTAGTATTCTGCCACTTCCTCGCTGCTGCCGCTAAAGCGCAGGAGCGTTTCGGGGATGATGGCAGAAGCATCGCTCCAAATAGCGCAGGAGATGAACCCGGGGGAGCGGGGGAGACAGGTTGCCACGCTGCCCTCGTGATCTATCTGATCGAGGCGCAGGAGACGCAGAAAACTGCGGTAGAAAGCGCGGCAATCCATATTGTAGCAAGCGGTGGGGGAGAAAACCTGCGCATCGCCCGTCCAACCCAAGCGCTCATCGCGCTGGGGACAATCGGTGGGCATGGACAGGAAGTTGCTGCGCTGCCCCCACAGGACGTTTTCATACAGGCGATTCACCAACTTGTTGCCGGTGGTGAGATAGCCGGTGCGGTCGAGAACGGTGTGGAGAACGGGACTTTCAAAATCCTCCGCCTTCACTTCACCCACCCAGCCGGTAACGCGGACATAGCGGAAACCATAGAAGGTGAACGCTTGGCACACTGTCTCCGCCTTACCATTGCTGCGGTAGGTGAAGCCGCCTACAGCGCTGCGGTAGTTCTCATTATAGAAGTTCCCCTGCTGCAGCACCTCGCCAAACTCGAAGCGCACTTCCGTGCCGCGGGGCAGGTCGGCCTTAAAGCGGAGGAGACCTGCGTGGTTCTGTCCGAAGTCCAGCACCGTTTCCCCTGCGGGCGTGTGGAGCACCTCCACCACAGGCAACGTCAATGCCTCCACCACAGGGGGATTCAAGCGGGGAACGATAGCGAGAGGCGCGGGAATCACGGTGACGGCAGAAGGTGCATTTTCTTCCTCTTTGTGGGCAAGACGGTCGATAACTTCACCGTCATAGATGTTGTTATCGCCGCGGATGTCGCTGTTTTTCCACGTCCAAGTTTCATCGGTGCAGAACACCTGCTCCGCGCCATCTTCGTAGGTCACATGGAGCTGCGCAATCAGTGCGTACTGATCGCTGTAGGGGGCGTGCTCAATACCGAAGCGTCCCTTGTACCAACCGTTGCCGAGGGTGACCTCCAGCGTGTTCTCCTTACCCAGCAGCGCCGTCACATCGTAGGTCTGATAGGGGGCTTCCTTCTCAAAATACCAAAAGCCGGGGGCTAAGAATTCCTCGCCCACTTTTTTGCCGTTCAGCTGAGCGGTGTACACACCCAAGCCTACCATGTAGAGCCGCGCCTTTGCCACGGCTTTTTCCGCAGAAAAGCTGCCGCAGAAGGTGGGCGCCCACGCATCTGCCTCGCAGGAGAGCCACTTTGCCTGCCAAGGCTCGTCCATCAAGCCTGTTTCAAACCAAGTTTCGCCTGTGTGGAGCGTGCCTTCGCTGTCGGTGACCTCCACGGCAACGGTATAGCGGGTGCGGGGCAGCAGGGTATCCAGTGCCAAAACCGTACCCTCCCAGTTGAGGTCGCCGCGGCACTCCCATAAGGGGGCAGCAGCGCAATCGGTGTACACCTTAATGGCGGCATCCTTCTGCGTACCTGCGCCGCCCTCCACCTGCCACGAGAGGATAGGCTTTCCAAACTCATAGCCCATGGGCTCGGTAACACCGTTAATTTTCATGTTGACGATCGGCATGTTATTAACCTCCAAAGCAGAGCGCACTCTGCACAATTTTATGCTACTGTTTATTATATAGTGGTGCCTTACCAGTGGAAAGTGCAAATTTTTAATATCAACATAAGGCGATAGACGCCCTGTAGTGCAAAAATCATAGAAGGGGTGGACAGAAGAATAAAAAATGGTGAGAAATCCCGTAATTTCTGACATTCAAAAGGAACGATATACTTGTTATAATAAAGGACGGTAATGATATCTAACTATAGCATTACATAATTTATGGAGGTATTATTAGATGAAGAAGTTTCTTGCTCTGATTCTGGCTCTGGTCATGGTGCTGAGCCTGGTCGCTTGCGGCAGCAAGCCTGCCGATGACGGTGCTGCTGATGACGGCGCTGCTACTACTTATGAAGATATGGGTACCATCCTGTGGCTGTCCAACCTGTCCGGTGGCGCACAGTATGATGCTACCTGCGCTTACCTCGAGGCTCTGTGCGCTGCACTGGGCTATGACTTCGAGGTCGCTTTCGGTGATGCTTTCAACGATGCTGCTAACAACCTCATCGCTGTGCAGAACGCTATGACCGATGACGTGGTGGGTCTCATCACCAGCCAGGACGGCGGTCTGAAGGACATCATGGAGGCCTATCCCGAGCTGTGGGTCGCCGGTTACAACTGCGACATGCGCTCCGTGTACGCTGCTGACGGTGCCAACGCCGCCTGCGCTACCAACGATCACTATCTGGGCACCATCGCCGATGGTTACGGCGACGGCTTCAAGCTGGGCGCACAGATGGCCAATCTGGTTATCGAGGGTGGCTACAAGAAGGTTGCCGTTATCAACTTCCCTGTGTTCGCTTATCCCAACCTGACCGAGGCTGATGTGGGCCTGCGTGCTGCTATCGACGAGTACAATGCTACCGCCGAGGAGAAGATCGAGATCGTTGGCGAGACCACCACGCTGATGTTCGAGCCCCTGGCTGACTCCTGGTTCCTGGAAGAGGGCCGCGGTGATCTGGATGTGATCATTGGCCTGCTGGCCGGCGTGCAGTTCGTCTATCCCACCATGGTGGGCGCAATGGCTAACGGCACCTGCGCTGCCGACACCAAGCTGCTGACCTCCGGCTTCGAGACCGATCCCGACATCATTGCTGACATTGGTGGCGACGGCGTCATCGCCGGCCTGACCGTGTCCGCTGCTGAGAACCCCGCTTACGGCCTGATCCTCATCGACAACGCCATCACCGGTAACGTCGCTGCCGGCACCAACAATGCCTGCGTCGACTCCGCTGAGTACGTCATCGACAGCGTCGAGGACATCAACAACGTTATGACCAAGTCCATGATGGGTACCGGCAATGCTGCCGACGCTCACCTGAACGTCGAGGAAGTGGTTGCTATGTGCGGCCGCAACAACCCCGATATGACTTGGGAGCAGATCGTTGCTACCTTCCAGGCCATCAGCGTTGATGAGCTGAAGTAAGCGACAAGTCTAAAAATTTCATCGGAAAAGGTTCGCTCTGCGAGCCTTTTCCGTGTTTTAGTTCAATTCCTTTTGGACTAAAAAAGAAAGGAGAGTATGCACATGGAAGAGAACATTGTCTTCCGTGCCAAGGCTTTGCGCAAGGAATTTGGCTCCACCATCGCCCTGAAAGGCGTGGATATTGAGCTGAAAACCGGCGAGATTCGCGGTCTTGTAGGCGAAAACGGCTCTGGTAAATCCACCATCATGTCCATCGCTGCCGGTATGCAGGGTGCAACCAGCGGCGAGATGGAATATTTGGGTAAGCCCTGGCATCCCAAGACCATGATCGAGGCCCAGCACGCAGGCATTTCCATGATCCTGCAGGAGGCCAACACCATCCCCGGTGTCACCGTGGCACAGAATATTTTCTCCGGCCGTGAGAATGAATTTGCCACTATGGGTCTTATCAACATGGGCAAAATGTATCGCGCCGCTGATGAACTGCTGAAAAAGTTCGGCATCGACCATATCCGCGGCCGCGACCCCATCGACATCCACACCTTTGAGGATCGCAAGCTGGTGGAGCTGGTGCGCTGCGTCAATGACGATACCCGTATTTTGGTGGTGGACGAGACTACCACCGCTCTTTCCCACACAGGCCGTGAGATCCTCTATACCCTCATTCACAAAATGGCGGACGAGGGCAAGAGCGTGGTGTTCGTCTCCCACGACATGGACGAGATTTTGGAGCAGTGCACCTGCCTCACCGTGCTGCGTGACGGCGAGATCATCGGCACACTGAGCCGACAGGAGATGGACGCTGCCGATGCCGTCCAGCGCATCCGCTACATGATGGTGGGCCGCGAGATCGGCGAGAAGTACTACCGCGAGGACTACGATTCCTCCTGCTCCGACAAGGTGGCGCTGGAGCTGAAGAACATTTCCTTCGGCCCCATCCGCAACTTCTCTTTGGAGCTTCATGAGGGCGAGATCGTGGGTATCGGCGGCCTTTCCGGCTGCGGCATGCACGAGATCGGTCGCGCCGCCTACGGTTTGGAGAAGCTGACCTCCGGCGAAGTCCTCCGCGAGGGCAAACCCGTCACCAGCTGCCTCAAGGCCATTGAGATGGAGATCGGCTACATCTCCAAAAACCGCGATACCGAGGCGCTGATCCTTGAAGCGCCCATTCAGGACAACATCGTTCTGCCTTCTCTGCGCTCTCTTGCCAAGAAGATCGCCTTCATCAGCCCTAAGGCGGAGAAGAAGATGTCCGACAAGGAGATCGACTCCTTCCGCATTAAGTGCGGCAGCGGTCGCCAGTGGGTCAACACCCTCTCCGGCGGCAATAAGCAGAAGGTGTCCTTCGGCAAGTGGACGGCCCGTAACTCTAAGGTCATCATCATGGACTGCCCCACCCGTGGCGTGGACATCGGCGTGAAGCAGGCCATGTACGCCATGATCGAGGAGATGAAGAAGGAAGGCCGCGCCATTTTGATGATCTCCGAGGAGTTGAGTGAGCTGATCGGTATGGCTGACCGCCTGCTGATTATGAAGGACTTCGAGGTAAAGAAGGAGTTCCTGCGCTCTCCCGATCTTAAGCAGACGGACATCATCGAGTACATGATCTAAGGAGGGGTATTGATGAAATTGAAAAAAGAAAGCCCCATCCTAAACTGGGTCAAACGTCATAAGCACGAGTTCGGCGCCTATTGCGGATTGCTGTTCTGCATCGTGCTGTTCTCCGTTGTGCCTCCTCTGCGTGGCAAGAGCATTTGGGAGGCCGAAAAGCTGGCTACCTTGATGAGCAACGTCATCGTTAACTCTCTGCTGTCCGTGGGCGCCGTGTTCGTCTACGCCATGGGCAACATGGACGTGAGTATCGGTAAGCAGGTGGGCCTCTACGCCACGCTGATCGTGGCGCTGGGCAACGCCACCGGCAGTCTCCTGCCCGGTATTTTGGTGTCCATCGTCATCGCTATCATCATCGGCGCTGCCAACGGCGCCATTGGTGAGCTGCTCCACATCCACCCCGTGGTCTCCTCCGTGGCCTTCATGATGGCCTTGAGCGGCGTGAGTACGGTTACTTATAACGCCTTAGGCTCTCGTAACGTAGGCTTAAAGACCATCGACTACCACCTGTTCAAAGAGCCTTGGCTCATGGTGGTGGCGCTGGTGGTGGAGATCGTCATCATTACCTACCTCTTTAACTATACCAAGTACGGCAAAAACGCCAAGGCCATCGGTGCCAACCCCGTTGCCGCCCAGCAGAGCGGCATCAACCTCGTAAAGTTCAAGGTCATCTCCTATGTGATCATGGGCTTCTGCGTGGTGCTGGCTTCTCTGTTCCAGATGGGCTTCACCGGTTCTGCCTCCGACTCTACCGGTACGGGCTTTGAAATGAACGTCATGGTGGCATTGATCCTCGGTGGTATGCCCCTCAACGGCGGCATGCGTTCCAAGGTCTCCTGCGCCGTGGTGGGCTCTTTTACCCTCGGCCTGTTGGCTGTGGGTCTGCCCCTTATCGGTGTCAAGGCCAATCAGGTGTTCATCATCAAGGCTGTGATCTTCCTGATCGTTGTCCTCATTACCTGCCGTAAAAAAGACGGCACACTGCCCAGATAAAGGAGGGATACAGGATGAAAAGAAAATCTTTATTGACCCGCATCGTGGGTACCCTGGCTCTCCCCGTGGCAATGTACCTCATTATGATGGCGCTGTGCTATGCTAACGGCAAGATGTACTACGGCACATGGGATATGTGGCGCACCCTCATTGTGGATATCGCCCTGTCCCTTACCTGCGCTATGGGTATCGGTTTGCAGTTCAAGTGCGGTCGTTTCGACTTCTCCGGCGGCGCCATCATGCTGTTGACCTCCATCGTGGCAGGCAACGTGGCACTGGAGATGGATAACAGCGTCGGTATCATGGTGCTCTTGTGCATCGTGGGCTGCGTGGTGCTGAGTGTACTGGTGGCGCTGTTCTACGTGTATGGCCGTGTGCCTATCGTCATCACCACCATCGGCTTTGCCATGCTCTATGAGTCCGTCACCTGCCTTATCTACAAGAGCCGCGGCGTGAACATCGTCTCCAACATGACGCTTCGCCTGTTCTCTACCTATCCTGCCGTGCTGATCCCCATGGCGGCTGCCATCCTTCTCTATGCCTTCTATAGCTACTGTACCGTCAGCGGCAAGCAGTCCCAGCTGCTGGCAAACAACCAGCAGGCGGCGGTGAACATCGGCGTGAAGGAGAAGAAGAACGTCATCGTCAGCTACGTGTTCAGCGGCCTCATTTTCGGCTTTGCCACCGTTATCTACATGGCAAACGGTATGCACCGCGCCGCCACCACCTCCATGTCCACCGTGGGCGAGCTGTTCAGCAACATTCTCCCCGTGTTCATCGGCTTGATCGTGGGCGCGTTCTGCGGCGATACCATCGGCATCATCGTGGGCTCTGTGTCGTTGTGCCTTATGTCCTACGGCTTGAAGGCGGTATACAGTGACGAGCTGGGTGCTGCCATTTCCACCATCTGCATGGGTGTATTCATTCTCGTGATCAACGTCATCGGCTCTCAGGGCGGCAAGGTCGCCAAGCTGTTTGCCAAAAAGAAGAAAGGTGAGGGAATAGAGACATGAACATCGATCTGAAAGCAAAACCCTTCTGCCTTAACGATCGTCAGATCGCATGGGTGGAGGAGACCCTCGCCAACATGACCGAGGACGAGAAGGTAGAGCAGCTCATGTGCCCCCTTCTCTACAGCAATGACCCCGGGTATCTGAAGATGGCCATTTCTCAGCATCGCTGGGGCGGCGTCATGTTCCGCTCCAACCCCGCCAAGGAAGTGCAGACCGCCATCAATACCCTGCAGGAGAACGCGCCCATCCCTCTGATCATCTCCGCCAACTTGGAAGACGGCGGCAGCGGCATCGCCAACGAGGGCACGTATATGGGCCGTCAGATGTTGATGGCTGCCACCGGTGAGGTGGAGCAGGCTCGCCGCTTGGGCCGCATCTGCGGCGTGGAAGGTGCAGCCTTGGGCGTCAACGTTACCTATTCTCCCATCGTGGACATCGACATGAACTTCCAAAACCCCATCACCAACGTCCGCACCTACGGCGCTGACCCCAACCGCGTGCTGGCAATGGGCAAGGCCTATATGGAGGGTCTCGCCGGTACCGGCGTTGCTCCCACCATTAAGCATTTCCCCGGTGATGGTGTGGATAGCCGCGATCAGCACCTGCTGACCTCCGTCAACAGCCTCTCCATCGAGGACTGGGAATCCACTTTCGGTAAGATCTACCGCGGCCTCACCGCCGAGGGCGCACCTGTAGCCATGGTAGGCCACTTCGCCATGCCCGCCATGGAGGCGTACTATGACGGCAAGCCCTGTGAGCAGGTGATCCCCGCCTGTGTGTCCAAGAATGTGCTGCGCTATCTCCGCGAGGAAGTGGGCTTCAACGGCCTTATTTCCACCGATGCCAGCCCCATGGTGGGCTTAATGGCTGTCACTAACCGCGCCGAGGCTGTGCCTCTGACCATTCAGAACGGCTGTGATATGCTGCTCTTTACCAAGGATTTGGAAGAGGATCTGCAATTCCTGAAGGACGGCCTCCACAACGGTCTCCTGACCGAGGAACGCATGAACGAGGCGTTGACTCGTATCCTTGCCCTGAAGGCCATGCTCCATCTGCCCGGTAAGAAGGCGACAGGCCAGCTGCTGAAGAAGGAAGAGGAGCTCAGCGTCCTCAGCTGCGAGGAGCACATGGCATGGGCTACTGAATGTGCCGACAAGGGCGTGACTCTTGTTAAGGATGTGCGGAACATTCTGCCCATTACCCCTGAGAAGCACAAGAAGGTGCTGTTGGAGATCTTGGGCGATTTCCCCTCCAACGACCGCGTTTATGCCCACTTCGAGCGCCGTTTGACAGAGGCGGGCTTTGAGGTCACCAAGTACATCCCCGAGACCTTCGAGACCATCTTCTTAGATGGCGCGGTGGAGCAGTTCAAGGCCAAGTACGATCTGGTGTTCTACATCGGCAACATTGAAAACGCCTCCAACAAGACCACTGCCCGCATCAACTGGCACACCCTTTTCGGCGCAGGCAACAACCTGCCTTGGTTTGCTAAGGAAGTGCCCACCGTCTTTGTCAGCGTGGGCAACCCCTACCATCTCTATGATGTCCCCATGGTGCCCACCTATGTCAACGCCTATTGTCATGCCCCCACGGTCATTGACGCGGCGATCGACAAGGTGCTGGGTCGCAGCGAGTTCAAGGGCGTGAGCCCTGTCGATCCCTTCTGCGGCTGCTGGGATACACGACTGTAAGGAGTGAAGGTTATGTTTTACCGCTTTGAGAAGATCACCCCCCGCATTACCCGTATTTGGGACGTGAGCCATACCGCCATCTACCTCATTGAGGGCAGCGAGAGCGCGCTGCTGGTGGATACCGGCGTGGGCGCAGGCAGCCTGAAGGCGGCGGTGGAGAGCCTTACCACCAAACCTGTCACGGTGGTGCTGACCCACGGTCATGTGGATCACGCCATGGGCGCAGGGGAGTTCGATACCGTCTATCTCCACAGTGCCGACAAGGAGCTCTATCTTGACCACAGCCAGCTTCCCGTCCGCATGGGCTATGTGCAGGGTGCGGTGCAGCAGGGCGGCGACGCGGAGCTGATCGCCAAGGTGCAGCCCGGCGACTACCTCCCTGTCAAGGGGGTGGAGGCGTTCCTGCCCTTGGAGTGGGGCAAGACCTTCTCTTTGGGCGACCTCTCCGTGGAGGCACTTGCTGCCCCCGGTCATACCCCCGGCAGCACCGTGCTGCTGATCCCCGAGGAGCGTGTTTTGATTTTGGGCGATGCCTGCAACGGCTTCACCTTCCTCTTTGACGCCGCTTGTCCCTCCGTTGCCCAGTATCGTGAGACGTTGCTTACTTTGCAGGCAGAAACGGCAGGGAAGTATGACCGCTGCCTCTTCTCCCACGGTATGGGCGAGGGCACAGTGGACATGATTGCCAATGTGATCGCCGTGTGCGATGACATTCTCGCAGGACGGGTGGACAATATGCCTTTCCGCGGTTTCAACGGTGAACCCGCCTTCATTGCCAAGGCCATGGACTTTGCCCGCTTCTGCCGCGCAGACGGCGGCGAGGGCAACGTGGTCTATAACCCCGAAAAAATTCACTAAGTAAAAAAGAGAGCTGTTTATAGAACAGCTCTCTTTTTTTATCAATATCCGTTGTTTGTAGGCTTGATTTCCACAAGGCGTACCTCGTGAGGGGCAAGGGTGGCGGTGTAGTATAGCTGCCCCTGCTGCGTCTCCATGGTGGAGAGGTGGAGTGCAGGCACGCAGTGCTGCTGCAGCCATGCCGTATCCTCGGCGCTCAGCGATTCGCCGCCCATCTCCACCCACGCATCGAAGCAGCTGCCGTGCTGCTGATTGAGGATGGTCTCGCGGACGCGATAGCTGCCCTCAGGCAGATTTTGCAGCGTCAGCGTCATATCCACAGGGCGGCTGTTGGGGAACACGCCGTCGCGGCTGGTGGCGGTAAGCCCCAAGCCCTCGTCTACGAACAGGGAGTTGCAATGCTCGTAGTTATAGAGGATCGCCGCCAACTCGCCGTTGGCACGGCGGGTCACAAAATAGCCCTCCCCACGGCTGATAACCGCATCCCCCAGCTTTGCCATCATGCTCATAGCGTGGTAGGCGGGCTTTTTAATGCCGTTGGCGGTAAATAAGCCCATCCCACCGTGGAACAGCGATTCCTCGGGGAACAGCTCATCTAAGAAATCCGTCAGCGCCCAATAGCCCACGGCATCCAAGCGATCGTAATTTTCCAGGAAATTCTTCGCCAAGTGGGTGGCCTTAAAGCAGGTGTCGTTAATGAGATTGCGGTGGGAGACCGTCAAATTCCACTCGGTGATGTAGAGGGGGAGTGCCTCGATCTGCTCATCCTTGGTAAACTGCTGCAGCCGATCAATGAACTTACTGAAATGATCGCCGTCGCGGCTGAACTTGGCGGGCGCAGTGAAAGAAGCGGCATCGAAGGGC
>JAZQMH010000028.1:0-2481 GCA_045543255.1 Vescimonas sp. | reverse complement strand
ACGGCGATGACCACGAAGATACCCAACAGGCCCTTGCCCATGATACCGAGGCAAGCCATGACCAATTCCATATTGATATGCATTGTGCTACCTCCTTACAGAATGCCTTCTACCAAGGTGATGATCAAACCGCCTGCAATGACGGAGGCGATCTGACCGCTGACGTTAGCGCCTGCTGCGTGCATCAGCAGATAGTTAAAGGGATCTTCCTCCAAGCCCATCTTGTGGATGACACGGGAGGCCATGGGGAAGGCGGAAATACCCGCTGCGCCGATCATGGGGTTAATTTTCTTCTTGCTGAAGAGGTTGAGGAACTTGGCGAAGAATACGCCGCCTACAGTGTCGAATACGAAGCCCACAAGGCCAAGGACGAGGATCAGCAGCGTCTCCCAAGTGACGAAATACTCTGCCTGCATCTTCAGAGAAACGCTCAGACCCAGCAGCAGCGTAATGAGGTTTGCCAGCTCATGCTGTGCGCTCTGGCTGAGGCTGTCCAGCACGCCGCACTCGCGAATCAGGTTACCGAACATCAAGAAACCAATCAGCTCTGCGCTCTTGGGGGCTACCGTACCTGCGATAATGGTGACGAAGATGGGGAAGAGGATACGGGTAGTCTTGGAAACGCTGCTGGGATTGTAGACCATCTTGATGGCGCGCTCTTTCTTGGTGGTGATGGTGCGGATGATAGGGGGCTGGATAATGGGCACCAGCGCCATGTAGGAATAGGCCGCCACCATGATCGCGCCTTGATATTTACTCTGGAAATAGTTGGCCACATAGATGCTGGTAGGGCCATCTGCTGCGGCGATAATGGCTGTGGAGGCGGCATCTTTCAGATCAAAGCCTACGATCACGGCGACAACCAGCGTAAAGAAGATGCCGAACTGCGCTGCTGCGCCAAAGAGGAACATCTTAGGGGAGGACAGCAGCGGGCCAAAGTCGATCATAGCACCGATACCGATAAACAGCAGCAGGGGGAACAGCTCGCTGGCAATACCTGCGTTGAACAGCGTCTCGATGGCCTCCGTTTGAACGAAGGGCAAGTTTACCAAGATAGCGCCAAAGCCCATAGGCAGCAGCAGGGAGGGCTCCATCTTCTTTTTAATCGCCAAGAACACCAGCGCAGCACCCACCACGATCATTACCGCGTGCTGCCATGTGAAGTTCAGAACATTACCGAACAAGTCTAAAAACAGTTGCATACCATTCTCTCCTTTATGATACCTGCGCGTTGGAATTGCTGGGAAAATGTAGCTGCAAATATTTGCGCAGAGCCGTAATATAGCACATTTGATTTGGGAGGTCAATGCAGATTTACGCTATATTTTTTTTGTAACGGAGTCTTATCATGCACGTCTGGCAAAGGCGTCTGTAAGAGAAAAAGACACCCTTGGTTCATCGAAAACCAAGGGTGTCTATTGTTTGCGTATCGTTAGATTTTAGTCATCCAGGAACATCATTTTCTCCATATACGCCGTGTTGAAGGCGGCAAGACCCGAGAGTTCCTGATAGTCCATGGCTTTCTGCAATTTATCCAAACGCTCACGAGCCTCTTGGGAGACCAGTGCCATCTTGGCACCCACGGCGGCGGTGTTGCCCACGGCCTTGGTGACATCGAGAAGTTCTGCGGGGATAAGGCCGATGCGGGCAGCGCTTGCAGGGCGGATGAAGCTGCCGAAGCCGCCTGCCAGCAACAGCGCACCGATGTCGTCATAGTTTACATCGGAAGTGTCAATCAGCACCTGAATTCCTGCGGCAATGGCGCCCTTACCCAACTGCACCTTTCGGACATCGGACTGGGTCACATAGACCTGCTCCGTCAGGCGGAACGCAGGTTCCTCATCGAGAAGGGTCAGGAAGGGGAGTGCCTCTTCGGGGATGTCGTCATCCTCGTCAATATCAAGGACGCGGCCCGTTTCATCCAGTGCGCCCACTTCCAGCATGACGGCAATAGCGTCAATGAGACCCGAGCCGCAGACGCCCTTGGCCTCCACGCCGCCGATGACCTTGCATTCCAACGCGCCATCGTGATACTCCACCGAGGAGATCGCGCCCTCTGCCGCCGTCATACCAAAGCGGATCTGTGCGCCCTCGAAAGCAGGGCCTGCCGCCGTGGAGCAGCACACGAATTTGTCACCGCAGCCCAAAGCCATCTCGCCGTTGGTGCCCACATCAATGAGCAGCACAGGCTTACTGGCCTTGTCCATATCCACCGCCAGCAAATCAGCGGTAATATCCCCGCCCACATAGCCCGAAACGGAGGGGGCGAGATAGACGCGGCCATCGAAGGGGAGCCCCCATGCCTTAGCATCGTAATCATCGCCAAAGAGGGACAGGGGGGTGAAGGGAGCGACACCGATGGTATCGGGCTTCAAACCTGCCAGAATATGGCACATAGTGGTGTTGGCTGCCACGGTCATAAAGCGCACCTCAGCAGGGGAGACCTTTGCCTTGCGGCAGAGGAAGTCGGAGGCCAAGCGG
>JAZQMH010000027.1:0-11921 GCA_045543255.1 Vescimonas sp. | reverse complement strand
AGAGGATAACGGACGTGCCACAGGTTACCGGGCTTCTCGGTGTACTCCACCTCAGCGTCAGACAGCGCCGTCAGGCAGTGGGGGCACCAGTTGATAATGCGGCTGCCCTTGTAGATAAGACCCTTCTCGTACAGTTCGCAGAAGGTCTCGCGGACGGCGCGGGAGCAACCCTCGTCCATGGTGAAGCGGTCGCGGCTCCAGTCGCAGGAAGCGCCCATCTTCTTCTGCTGCTCCACGATACGGCTGCCGTACTTCTCCTTCCACGCCCACACACGCTCGAGGAACTTCTCACGGCCCAAATCGTGGCGAGTGAGACCCTCGGTGTTACGCAGTTCTTCTTCCACCTTGATCTGGGTGGCGATACCTGCATGGTCGCTGCCGGGCAGCCACAGAGCCTCAAAGCCCTGCATGCGCTTATAGCGGATCAAAATGTCCTGCAGCGTGCAGTCCATGGCGTGACCCATGTGGAGCTGACCCGTCACGTTGGGCGGGGGCATGACGATGCAGAAGGGTTCTTTGTCGGGATTGGGCTCGGCGCGGAAGCAGTTGTTATCCATCCACATCTGATAGATGCTGCTCTCCACCTGCCGAGGATCATACACTTTCGGCAATTCTTTCATAGTCGTAACTCCTTATTTGAGATTGTTGGCAAAACAAAAAATCGCCTTGTTTTGCCGCAGCAAAACAGGGCGAACTTACGTCCGTGGTACCACCTGTATTCGGGAATGATCCCGCACTCATTCGATGCAATTACACCGCGCCCCGATAACGGCGGGCAAACCGTTGCGGCCTACTGCATTGTTCAGCCGAAAGCTCCGGGACGACTTGGGCAGGGCTTCACGGGAACTTACACCAACCGTTCCCTCTCTTGGCATCCGCTCAAACTGCTTACTGCTTCCCTTCATCGCTTGTACAATATTGAGTAAAGTGTACTATATGCAGGCAAAAAAGTCAAGAGTGGGTTTGATTTCCCTTTTACCCTAATTGTGACTGAATTGCTCTTCGTCGGATTCACGAAGTGTTGATATGAACAAGGAAATATGGTAAAGTAAACGAAACGGCAAACAGCAATTCACGAGACAGCTTCATCGATGGCAACAGGAATCAGCTCAACTAAACCATTTTCTTCTTGACTCTCACGCTGCGTCATAGTGTATCCTCTCATTAAAGGGGTGAGAACCATGAACATGCAAATCAAAGAATTCGCCGCATATACAGGAGTCAGTGTCCGCACACTGCATTATTACGATGAGATTGGATTGCTAAAACCTGCGTTTGTTGACCGCAACACCGGCTATCGCTATTACGACAACACTTCCCTTCTTCGTATGCAGGAGATCCTTTTTTACCGCGAACTGGACTTTTCCTTGAAGCGCATTGGAGAGATTCTATCATCCCCGCACTACAATAAAACTGCGGCGCTGCAGGAGCAAAAGCAGCTGCTCATTCTAAAAAAAGAACGGTTGGAGCGGCTGATCTCCGCTATTGACGGCGCTTCGAGAGGAGAAAACGTGATGAACGCATTTGACAAAACGAAAATTGAGGGCTACAAGCAGGAAGCAAAAGCCCGTTGGGGCGATACTGCCGCCTATGCCGAGTATACGGAGAAGGTCGCAGGTAAAAATGAAAGGGATTTGTTTGCGGGCATGGAGTCTATCCTCGCCGCTTTTTCCGCCTGCAAGACACAGGGCAATGTCCCCTCCTCCCCTGCTGCAAAGGAACTGGTGGAAAAACTGCAAAACTACATCAGCAGCAATTTCTACACCTGCACCAAGGAGATTTTGGCAGGCTTAGGGCAGATGTACACCGCGGACGAGCGGTTCAAAACCAACATCGACAAACACGGCGAGGGCACGGCATCGTTTATCAGCAGCGCCATTGCCCACTACTGTGCCTGATTTTATCAACACCACCTCCCTGCTGCCACGGCGACAGGGAGGTTATTTTTATACGCTCTTTATCCCTTTTCTACACCTTTCTTCTTCCCTTTTCCCATTTCCTGTGTTACAATGACCCCAAAGAAATCCTTTGATAAAGGAGCGAATAGCGATGGATATTTTTGATATTCTCGGCCCCGTGATGGTTGGCCCTTCCTCTTCCCACACGGCGGGTGCCGTGCGCATTGGACTGATGGCACGGACGCTGCTGGGCACTGAGCCTGTCCGCGCCAACATCCACCTCCACGGCTCTTTTGCCGAGACGGGTATGGGGCATGGCACTGACAAGGCGCTGGTAGCGGGTCTGTTGGGCATGAAGCCCGATGATCTGCGTATCCCCAACTCCTTCGAGGTAGCGCAGGAGCAGGGCTTTGCCTTCCACTTTGATACTCGTGAGCTGCGGGATGCCCATCCCAACACCGCCATGATCTGCGTCTATGATAAAAACGACAAGCGCTTGGAGATTCAAGCCTCCAGCCTTGGCGGCGGACGCATTAAGGTCAATAAGATCGACGGCATTGCTGTGGATTTCAGCGGCGACTACAATACGCTGGTGATCCGCAATTTGGATTACTATTCTTCCGAAGCCGCCGTCACCACCATTCTCAACCAGTTCCGCATCAACATCGCCAACATGAGCATGTGGCGGCAGAAGCGTGGCGGCGATGCGCTGATGATCATCGAAACGGATCAGCATGTCTCCCCCCAGCAGGTGGAGTTTATCGGCACGCTGCCCGGCGTGACGGCGATCACTTATTATGACAAGGAGGACGAGGACGATGGCTCTACTGTCGATGCAGGAAATCCTTGACCGCTCCCACGAGAGCGGAAAGCCCTTTTGGGAGATCGTATTGGAAGATGACATGGAGGAGCGTCAGGTAACGCGGGAAGCCTCCATGACAAAGATGCTCAGCGTGTGGCAGGCCATGAAGGCCGCTTCCGACAGTTACACAGGCCGTCGCCGCAGCGTCAGCGGCTTGGTAGGCGGCGAGGGCATGAAGATGCGCCAGTACAATATGCGCCACGACTCTCTCTCCGGCGGCTATATCGGCGATGTGATCGCCGAGGCACTGAGCATGGGCGAATCCAACGCCTGTATGTGCCGCATTGTGGCAGCCCCTACGGCGGGCGCTTGCGGCGTCCTCCCTGCTGTGCTGCTGCCCTTGAACAAGTACGAAGAGGTCAGCCAGCATCAGATCCTTGAGGCGCTGTACGTTGCCAGCGGTATCGGCGCTGTCATCGCCTACAAGGGCTCCATTGCCGGTGCTGCCGGCGGCTGCCAAGCCGAGATCGGCACTGCCTCTGCCATGGCGGCAGGCGCACTGGTGGCCCTCCGCGGCGGCAGTGGTGAGCAGATCTGCCACGCCGTTGCTATGAACATTGCCAACCTCATGGGTCTCGTCTGTGACCCCATTGCAGGCTTGGTGGAAGTTCCCTGCGTCAAGCGCAATGTCATCGGCGCCATGAACGCCGTCAGCTGCGCCGACATGGCGCTGGCAGGCTGCGAAAGCCAAGTCCCCGTGGACGAGGTCATTGACGCTATGGACGAGGTGGGTCGCCGTATGCCCGTGGAGTTCCGCGAAACGGCACTGGGCGGTCTTGCCGCTACACCTACAGGCCGCGCCGTCAAGGCGAAGATGGAAGAACTTCGATTGAAGAACACCTAAACGATAAAACTCCCTCCGCATGACGCGGAGGGAGTTTTTTATGCCTTTTTACCCATTCGCAAGCCCATAAGCAGCAATACGACACCAATCAACGCAGCAAAAAAGGGAGAAAGGATCACCTTTCTCCCTTCCCTTTTTATGCTTTAGACTTTGAAACGATCGTTTCCTCAGCTTTCGCTGCGGCGCTTATAGTACTCGTACTTCTCCTTGGCATTGGCCTCGGCCTCAGCAAAGAGCTCCTTGGCGTTGTCGGGGAAGCTCAGCTCCAGGGAAGCGTAGCGCACCTCGCCCTTCATGAACTCGTACAGGGGCATGGTGGGCTCCTTGGAGTCCATGGTCAGCTTCTTGGTAGCGGGATCGTAGCGGTAGAGATTCCAATAGCCGGAGGCGACAGCATCCTTCATCTCCTGCTGGGCATAGCCCATACCCTTCTTAATGCCGTGGTTGATGCAGGGAGCGTAGCAGATGATGAGAGAGGGGCCCTTATGGGCTTCTGCCTCGCGGATGGCCTTAATGAGCTGGTTGGGATTGGCACCCATGGAGCACTGGGCAACGTAGACGTTGTCGTAGGTCATCATCAGTGCGCCCAAGTCCTTCTTCTGGGTCTTTTTACCGCTGGCCTGGAACTGGGCCACAGCGCCCACAGGCGTTGCCTTGGAGGACTGACCGCCGGTGTTGGAATAGACCTCGGTATCCACCAGCAGCACGTTCACATCCTCGCCCATGGCGAACAGGTGGTCAAGGCCGCCGTAACCGATGTCGTAAGCCCAGCCGTCGCCGCCGTACATCCACATGGTTTTCTTGGACATATCCTTCTTGCGCTTCAAGATCTCGTCCACCAGTTTCTGCTCCTCGGCGGTGAAGCCGCCCTGCTCCAGCACCTTCACCAGTGCCTCGGTAGCGGGGGTAGAGGCATCCAGATCCTCGTAAGTCTCCAGCCACTTGGCAATCATAGCCTTGACATCGGCGTTGGTGGTGAGGGCATCCAGCTCCTTCACATAGCCGGTGACGCAGTCGCGCAGCTGCTTGACGGCGAGGCACATACCGTAGGAGAACTCAGCGTTGTTCTCAAACAGGGAGTTGGACCAAGCGGGGCCGCGACCCTCAGCGTTCTTGCAGTAAGGTACGCAAGGCATGGCAGCGCCCCAAGCCTGAGTGCAGCCCGTGGCGTTGGCAAGATACATCTTGTCGCCGAAGAGCTGGGTCAGCAGCTTAATATAGGGAGTCTCACCGCAGCCGGCGCAAGCGCCGCTGAACTCCACCAAGGGCTGCTTGAACTGGCTGCCCTTGAGGGTGAACTTATCCATCTTGTCGCCCTTGACAGGCAGATTGAACAGATATTCCCAACCGCTCTGGTCGAGGGACACCTCGTGGGAGGGCACCATCTTCAGCGCCTTACCGGCCTTGGGGCAGGAGTTGACGCAGCTGCCGCAGCTGGTGCAGTCCAGCGTGGACACGCCCATAGCGTACTTCATACCGGCAAGCTGGGGGCCCTTGGCATCCACCATCTCCACACCGGCAGGTGCGGCGGCGGCCTCAGCCTCCGTCAGCAGGAAGGGACGAATGACGGCATGGGGGCAGACGAAGGAGCACATATTGCACTGCAAGCACTCATTCTTATCCCACACAGGCAGATGGGTGGCAATGCCGCGCTTTTCATAGCGGGAGGTGCCAAGAGGCATAGTACCATCTTCCATACCGCGGAAGGCGGATACAGGCAGATCATCGCCCTTCTGGGCGTTGATGGGCACGAGAATGTCACTGATAACATAGGGCAAACCAGCCTTGGGAGGCGCGATGGCAGCGCCGGAGAGCTGCTTCCAGCTTTCCTTGACGTCCACCTTCACCACGGCGTTGATACCAGCATCCACGGCCTGCAGGTTCATGTTGACGACCTGATCGCCCTTGAGAGCATAGGTCTTGCGGACGGCGGCCTTCATGTGCTCCACGGCATCCTCCACGGGGATGACATTGGCAAGTTTGAAGAAGGCGGCCTGCAGCACCATGTTGGAGCGGTTGCCGAGACCCAGCGCCTGAGACTCACGGTTGGCGTCGATGATGTAGAACTTGATGTTATTCTCAGCGATGTAGCGGAGGATGTCGCCGGGCATCTTCTCCTCCAGCTCGCTCTCGCTCCACTCGCAGTTCAGCAGGAAGGAGCCGCCGGGCTTCAGCTGAGAAATAATATCGTACTTGGTGAGATAGGTCTGGTTATGGCAGGCAACGAAATCCGCCACATTGACATAGTAGGTGGAGCTGATGGGCTGCTTACCGAAACGCAGATGGGACTTGGTGATACCGAAGGACTTCTTCGTATCGTACTCGAAGTAGGCCTGGCAGTACATATCGGTGGTCTCACCGATGATCTTAATGGAGTTCTTGTTAGCGCCCACCGTACCGTCGGAGCCGAGACCCCAGAACTTGCAGGCGATGGTGCCCTCAGGCTCCGTCAGCAGTGCAGGACCCAGAGGCAGGGACAGATTGGTGACATCGTCCTCAATACCGATGGTGAAGTGATTCTTGGGCGCATCCAGCAGCAGGTTATCATACACCGCCTTCAGCTGGGCGGGAGTGGTGTCCTTGCTGGACAGACCAAAGCGACCTGCGTAGATGAGGGGGCGGGCAGGATCGTTGATGTAGGCGGCGCAGATGTCCTCGTAGAGGGGCTCACCGATAGAGCCTGCCTCCTTCACGCGGTCGAGAACGGCAACCTTCTTCACCGTCTTGGGCATGGCGGCGAGGAGATGCTTGGCAGAGAAGGGACGGAACAGGTGCACCTGCAGGAAGCCCACCTTCTCGCCCTGAGCGTTGAGATACTCCACCACCTCACGGGCACAGCCGGACACAGAACCCATAGCCACTACCACGCGGTCAGCATCGGGTGCGCCATAGTAGTTGAACAGGTGATAATCGCGGCCCGACAAGGCATTGATCTGGGCCCTGTAGTCCTCCACCACATCGGGCAGAGCATCGTAATCGCTGTTGTTGGCCTCGCGGAGCTGGAAGTAGATGTCGGGGTTATCCACCAAAGAGCGCATGCGGGGATCTTCGGGGTTCAGGGCATTGGCGCGGAAAGCAGCCAAGGCATCGTAGTCCACCAGCTTTGCATAGTCATCGTACTCCAGCACATCGATCTTCTGAATCTCGTGGGAAGTACGGAAACCATCAAAGAAATGCAGGAACGGGATGCGGGAACGGATGGCGCTCAGATGGGAAACCGCTGCCATATCGGCGCTCTCCTGCACGCTGCCGGCGCAGAGCATGGCAAAGCCCGTCTGACGGCAGTTCATCACGTCGGAGTGGTCGCCGAAGATGGAGAAAGCGTGAGTACCCACCGTACGGGATGCTACGTGGAGCACGCCGGGCAGACGCTCACCGGAGATACGGTGCATGGTGGGGATCATCAGCATCAAGCCCTGAGAAGCGGTGAAGCTGGTAGCCAAAGCACCTGCTTCCAATGCGCCGTGGCAAGCACCGCAGGCACCTGCCTCAGACTGCATCTCCACAAGACGCACCGTCTGATTGAAAATATTCTTCCTTCCGTTGGCAGACCATTCATCGGCCTTCTCCGCCATGGGGGAAGAGGGCGTAATGGGATAAATGGCAGCTACCTCTGAGAAGGCATAAGCTACGTATGCGGCGGCTTCGTTGCCGTCACAGATCTTCATGATCTTGCTCATTTATAAAATGTCCTCCTTCATTATTACTGCCTCTCCCCTGTTCCGATGGGATGAGGCAGTTTCGCTATGAGCAACATTTTAACACTTATCGTCAAAAAGGTCAACAAAAACTAATTTTTACTCCCACAATTTGGTAACAAATACCGAAAACCTTTTCAATATTAAGAAAACGCCGTAACTTGAAATAGTTACGGCGTTTATCGTTGGATTTAATTTCCGAATACCAAAGGCGTTCCCTCAAAGGCCACAGCACCGTTTTTCACGGCGACCATGCCGCCCAGCAGGTTTTCGTATTCCCCATCGGGCAGGTCAACCGCCACATTTCCGCGGCAGCCGTAGGGACTGAACACGCCACGGACACGCTGTGTGGGGCAATCGTAGTACATGACGGCAATGCCCTCTGCTCCCTCTTCTGCCCAGAAGCCAGAAGCGGACAGGGGCAGCGCTGCCTTCATCCTTCGCAGGGTGCGGAGGTATTCCTGTAGATCCTCGTTCTTCTCGGCGAAGGAGTCCTCCTTCTCAAAAAGACTCACCTGATGACGGGGCGCAAACTCCATACCGCTGTAGAGCATCGTCGTACCACGGAGGAAGTAGAGCATGGCTAAGCAGTTGTGAAGAGCCTCCTCCGACGCTACGCGGGAGGCAAGGCGGGGCTGATCGTGGTTTTCGAAGCAGCGGAGCTTCACATAGTTGTCGGTATAGGCCGCCTCCTGCATATTGAGCATATGGAGATAGGTCTTAAAATTCCGACGATCTTCAAACATCTCCTCAATATGAGGCCAAATGTCATAATCGTAGGTCATGTCGAAAGCGCGGTAGAGATCACCGTCGCTGACTGCCACTGCTCCTTGGGCGCGCATATAGCGGTTGTGGATGCCGTGGACGCTCTCTGCCAGCCAAATGGCATCGGGGCGCACCTGCGCCACCGCCTCACGGGCGCGGCACCAAAATTCCACAGGCACAGAGCTTGCCACATCGCAGCGGAAGCCGTCCACGATCTTTGCCCACTGCACCAGCGTTTCGATCTGATAGTCCCAAAGAGGTGCGTTGCGGTAGTCGAGATCGACAATATCGCTCCAATCCGCCACGCGGCGGGTGGGGTTGCCATTTTCATCCCGCAGGAAGAACTCGGGATGGTCGTGAGCCAGTACGGAGTCGGGAGAGGTGTGGTTATAGACCACATCAATGATGAGCTTCATCCCACGCTTGTGGCACTCCCCCACCAAATGCTGCAGATCCTCTACCGTACCCATATCGGGATTCACGGCGCGGTAGTCGCGGATGGCGTAGGGGCTGCCCACGCTGCCCTTGCGGTTCACCTCGCCGATGGGATGGATGGGCATGAGCCACAGAATATCCACGCCGAGAGAACGCAGACGGTCGAGGTCGCTCTCCAGTGCGCGGAACGTACCCTCGGGGGTATGGTCGCGGACAAATACGCTGTAGAGGACTTTGTCCCGCAGCGCAAGATCAGTATTCGTTGCCATATTCTCTCTTTCTCCTCGTGTATCACTGCAGCATCTGCAGGAATTCATCCTCCGTCAGCACGGGGATGCCCAAATCTTGAGCTTTTGTCAGCTTGCTGCCTGCATTTTCACCAGCTACCACATAGCTTGTCTTTTTCGAAACGCTGCCACTGGCCTTGCCACCGCGCAGTTCGATCATCTCCGTGGCCTCGTCGCGGGTGAACTTCGTCAGCGCACCCGTCAGCACGAAGGTAAGACCTGCAAAGCGGGCATCCACCTTCTCCGTGCGATCCACCATGTTGACCCCCGCCTCCTTAAGACGGTCGAGGAGATCGCGGGACTGGGGGCTGTCCATCCAGCTGCGGATAAAGCCTGCGGTAATGGGGCCCACATCGTCGATGGCGGTCAGTTCCTCCTCCGTGGCGGCGACAATGGCATCCATAGAGCCGAAATGAGAGGCCAGCACCTTGGCTGCCTTATCCCCCACCTGTCGGATACCGAGAGCCGCAATGAGCCGCCACAGGTCGTTTTCCTTGGACTTCTCAATAGCCGCCACAGCGTTGGCAGCAGACTTCTTCCCCATACGCTCCAAGGGAGAGATGTCCTCCACCTTTAAGGTATAGAGATCGGCGGCGTTCTTTACGAGATCGTTCTCGATCAAACTGTTAATGACCGCAGGGCCGAGGCCGTCAATATCCATGGCGTTGCGGGAGACGAAATGTGTGAGATTCCGCAGCCGCTGGGCGGGACACTCTGCGCCTGTGCAGCGGAGGGCCACGCCATCTTCATCCCGCGCCACGGCAGCGCCGCAAACGGGACACTGGGCGGGGATTTCATAGGGTACGGCATCTGCAGGACGCTTTTCCATCACCACTTCCACGATTTCGGGGATGATCTCCCCTGCCTTGCGGACGATGACCGTATCGCCAATGCGGATATCCTTGCTGCTGATGAAATCCTGATTATGAAGGGTGGCAAAGGACACGGTACTGCCCGCCAAGCGGACAGGGGCAAGGACTGCCTTGGGGGTCAGCACGCCAGTGCGCCCCACTTGAATGACGATATCTTTCAGCACAGAGGGTTTCTGCTCGGGTGGGTACTTGTAGGCCACCGCCCAGCGGGGACACTTGGCGGTACTGCCCAGCATATCACGCTGGGCAAGGTCGTCCAATTTCACCACCGCGCCGTCAATGTCAAAAGGATAGTTCCCCCGCTCTTCCCCAAGGCGCTCGATCTCTTCAAGCACTTCCTCCGCCGTATGGAGGCAGCACTGGGGGATCACCTTGAAGTGCTGAGACTTCAAATACTCGATGGTTTCCGTATGGCTGGCAAAGGTTTTCCCCTCGCACAGCTGCAGATTGAAAATAGCAATATCCAGCTTACGCTGGGCGGCAATACGGGAGTCCAACTGGCGCAGAGACCCTGCGGCGGCGTTGCGGGGATTGGCCATCAGAGGCTTTCCCTCAATTTCGCGGCGGGCGTTGATCTCCTCAAAGACACTGCGGGACATATAGACCTCGCCACGGACAATGAGGCGGGGCAGCTTTTCGGGCAGGGTCATGGGAAGAGAGCGGATGGTGCGGAGATTCTCCGTCACACCCTCGCCCACGCGGCCATCACCACGGGTAGCACCGCGATAAAATACGCCGTCGCGGTATTCCACTGCCACGCTGAGGCCGTCCACCTTGGGCTCGACACTGTAGGCGGCATGGGGGATCTCCTGTGCCACGCGGTCAAAAAAGGCCCGCACTTCCTCAGCATCAAACACATCCTGCAAGCTCTCCAAAGGCACATCGTGGCGCACCTCTTCAAACTCGCTCAAAATCTTGCCGCCAATGCGCTGGGTGGGAGAATCGGGGGTCACTTCCTCGGGATGCGCGGCCTCCAACTCCTCCAAACGGCGCAGCAAGCGGTCATATTCAAAATCGGACATAGTAGTGGGGGCATCCAGCACGTAGTAGAGATGTCCTGCCTCGTTCAGCGTTTCACGCAGCTGGGCAATTTCCTGTCGATAGTCCATAGTCGTTTCCTCTTATATCATTAGTCCAATATGTTAGCTCCGTAATCGATCATATCCTCCGGCGCGGCAGAGAAATAGGTATAGCTCTCCGGCACGCTGCCGACGATCACCGTCTCGGCAACGGCGATTTCATTTGCCACCGTGGTGGAGGTGCGAATCCCCGGTAAGAGAATGCTCATGTAGACATCCACTTCCAACAAAATCTGATGGCGGGTCTGATTGATGCCCGCAGCAGAAAATTCGTTGCGGAACACGGCGCTGGCGCTGCCTACCGCCTGCATCCGCACGGTGATATAGGGCCCACGGCCTGAAAGAAGCGCAGAGCCCGTCAGTGTTCCGATAGGGATACGTAGTTCACTGGTGGAAACCTCGGAAAGTCTGCGGAGGATTTCCTCGGAAATGGCGCTTTGCATACGGTTCACTTCCGCCACATTGCTCCGCAGCGCCGTCACGCGGCCTGTGGCGTCCTTTTCAAAAGTAACAAAAGCCTCGTAGTTAATATCGCCACGCTGAATGGCCTCCTCCACAGCGGCAGCCACAATGCGGTTGACGCTGTTGGACACCCGCGCCGAGGCCATACTGGTCAGCACAGGCCGCAAATGGGCAAGGAGCAGAATCAGCAGCGCCAAAAGAGCAATCCCCGTCAGCGTCAGCCATATTGCCCAGCGCTGGCGATTGCTCAAGCGCACATAGCGAAGCCGATCCATCACCTCACCCCCTACCGTGAGGGTATGAGATGACGGCTTTTCCTTATTCCTCCCAGCTGTTGACGATGGCCTTGAAGGTCTTGCCCCGCTCCATGAAGTTCTTGAACTGGTCAAAGGCGGCACAGGCGGGAGAAAGCGTCACCACGTCACCTTCCACAGCGCGGTCTCTTGCCGTTTCCACCGCAGCTGTAAAGGGAGAAACCATGACAATCTCAGGGCATCCTGCCTTGTAGTTGGGCGCAGCCTCCACGGCGGCACGAATTTTTTCAGCCGTTGCGCCGCACAGGATGAGGAGCTTTACATGCTCCACGATTTCGCAGCCCAAATCATCGAAGGGAATGTGCTTATCGTAGCCTCCGGCAATAAGGATCACCTTCTCCTTAAAAGAGCGCAGACCTGCCGTGGTGCGGCTGGGGCTGGAGGCAATGGAGTCGTTATAATACC
>JAZQMH010000026.1:0-4371 GCA_045543255.1 Vescimonas sp. | reverse complement strand
AGTGACCCAAGCCAGGAATCGCGGGATACTCATAGAAAAAGCGGGCACAGGCAGAGCCTTCTGCATCGGCAGACTTCAAAATGGACATTTTGTAGCTTCCGTCCCGGGCCTGCAGACCGGAAATTCTAGGAGTCCAGTTGGGGCCATCGTCTTCAAACATTCTGGTACGCAGAGCCGCTTCCCAGCTTTCACCACGGGACAGGTACTGCCAAACTGTGTCCGTCTGGTCGCCGTTGGTGACGATCAGTCCGCAGCCTGCTTCCCGTACCGGGTGATAAATGATCAGGTGGGGATCTTTCATCAAACTGGGATCGTGGGCTTCTGTCCGGATACCGTCGGGCTCCTGCACAAAGATGCGGTTACGGCTGTTGACGCTGCGGCCCATGATGAAATAGGCGGCGACGGACTTGGTGCCGTCGGGGGTCACGCCCAGCACGATGCCGCGACCGGGATAGGTATTGGAAGCGAGCTTCTCGGTGAGAGAGCCGGTGAGATGAATGTTCATTTACGCGTTCTCCTTTTCGTTCATAATGGCAGCGGACATCAGCTCCGCAGCAGCAGGCAGCAGCTTCCACTCCGCCTGCTCCATGACGCGGCGCTGCAGCGTCTCGGGGGTGTCGCCTTCTTGGATCTCCACGGCCTTTTGCAGCAGAATTCTGCCGCCGTCGGGGACCTCGTTTACCAGATGCACCGTGGCACCGGTGACCTTCACCCCGTAGGAAAGGGCGGCCTCGTGTACCTTGAGGCCATACATACCCTTGCCGCAGAAAGAGGGGATCAGAGAGGGATGGACATTGATGATGCGGTCACGATAACGGGTGGTGAAGCCCTCGCTGAGGATGCTCATAAAGCCCGCGAGAATGATAAGCTCCACGCCCGCTTCATCGAGGGCGGCGCAGATGGCACTTTCAAAGGCCTCCTGTGTGCCGCCTAATTCTTTCTTGTTGCAGACCACGGAGGGGATGCCCGCCTTGGCGGCACGCTCGATAGCGTAAGCGCCGCGCTGGCTGGATACCACCAGCACGATCTCGCCGGAGGGCAGTGCGCCCCCCTGCTGGGCATCGATCAAAGCCTGCAGATTGGTGCCGCCGCCGGAGACCAGCACGGCAATTTTCGTCTTTGTCATACGTTCTTCTCCTCTGCCAAACGGCGCAGCGCGGGAATGAACATACCGCCCACGGCGTTGCCGATCACCACCAGCAGCAGGAAGAGGAACACCTCGCCGCTGAACATACGGGCGCAGAAGAAATAGAACATATCGGCAATGGAGTGTTCAAAGCCGCTTAAGATAAACACGGGGACGCAGAAGAAGATGCCCAAGGGAGAGCCCTTCTCCTTGTAGATCGCCACGGCGGTATACATGAGGATACCGCAGAAAAAGGCGGTGATGAGGATGGGCAGCACACCCATCTCCAGTCGGGGCAGGCAGCGGGCGATGGCATTTTCCATCAGCTTAGGCTTGGCCTCGGAAACGAGGATGCCGCCAAGGAAGGTGCCGATGAGATTGCCCAGCAGCGTCAGCGCCACCTCGGCGATCTCGCGGCCTGTATGGCTCACAGCCAAGAAGCCCACCTTGCCGGTGAAGAGGTAAAGACCCATAAAGCAGATGGACAGCAGCGCCACAGAGAAGAACACCGCGCCCACCACGCTATTCTCGCAGGAGAGGAACACCGCGCCGCCGATGGAGATGAAGATACCGGCGGCGATGGCGAGGCTCAAGGAGCGTTTCAGCATAGTTCCACGTTCCCTTCCCCGCTGACGATCTCGCCGATGACATAGGCATCCACGCCCTCGGCGCGGAGGGTAGCCATGGCGGTTTCTGCGGTCTCGGGGGAGGTGATGACCACCATGCCAACACCCATGTTGTAGGTGTTGAACATATCGTGCTCGTCGATGTTGCCCTTCTCCTGCAGCATCTTGAAGATGGCGGGGGTCTTGATGGCGGCCTTGTGGATCTTGGCGCTGAGACCCTGGGGCAGGCAGCGGGGAATGTTCTCGAAGAAGCCGCCGCCGGTGATGTGGCTGATGCCCTTCACGTCGGCTGCCTCAATGCACTTGAGGACGGGCTTAACGTAGATGACGGTGGGCTTGAGAAGCGCCTCGCCGAGGGTGCAGCCCAGTTCGGGGAAGAACTCGTTCAGATCGGCGTTCTCCACATCAAAGACCTTGCGGACGAGGGAGTAGCCGTTGGAGTGGAAGCCGGAGGAAGGCAGAGCGATGACCACATCGCCGGCCTGCATACGCTTGGAGTCGATGACCTTGGGCTTGTCCACGATACCTACGGTAAAGCCAGCCAGATCGTAATCGTCGGCGGGCATCATACCGGGATGCTCGGCGGTCTCGCCGCCGATAAGGGCGCAGCCGGCCTGCACGCAGCCCTCGGCAACGCCGGAGACGATGGTCGCCACCTTCTCGGGGACGTTCTTGCCGATGGCGATGTAGTCAAGGAAGAACAGGGGCTTTGCACCGCAGCAGGTGACATCGTTGACGCACATGGCAACGCAGTCGATACCAATGGTGTCATGCTTGTCCATCAGCATGGCAAGGCGCAGCTTGGTGCCCACGCCGTCGGTGCCGGAGACCAGCACAGGCTCGGTCATGCCGGTCATATCAGGGGCGAAGAGACCACCGAAACCGCCGATGTCGGACACGACACCGGGAATATGGGTGCGCTTGACATCAGCGCTCATAAGCTTCACGCCCTTGTAGCCGGCGGTAATGTCCACGCCGGCGGCGGCATAGGAAGCGGAGTAGGATTTCTCGTTCATGTTTCTTTATTCCTTTCCGGTCCAGCAGTAGGTGCAGACCTTGTCGGGATCGAGACCGATGGACTCCAAGAGGCCGTCCAAAGACTGGTATCCCAGAGAATCGAAGCCAAACTTCTCGCAGATGGCCTTGCGCATGCACTTGCCGCGCTCGGTGTTGGGATCGGCGTATTCATCCACATGCTCCTGACCGATGTTGCCCTCCAGCTCCTGAATGGTGCGGCGGCAGAGGAGATCCATGTCGGAATTGCTGCGGGAGAAGTTGAGGTACTTGCAGGCATACATAATGGGGGGACAGGCAGAGCGCATATGCACTTCCTCCGCGCCGCTTTCGTAGAGGAACTCCACCGTCTCCTGCAGCTGGGTGCCGCGAACGATGGAATCGTCGATAAACAGCAGCTTCTTGCCCTTAATGAGGGCATTGACGGGGATCTGCTTCATCTTGGCAACCTGCTTACGCACATCCTGATTGGCCGAGACGAAGGAGCGGGGCCAAGTGGGGGTGTACTTAATGAAGGGACGGGCATAGGGCTTATCACTGCGGTTGGCGTAACCGATGGCGTGGGGGATGCCGGAATCGGGCATACCTGCCACCCAGTCCACATCGGGCAGCGTACCCTCTGCCTTCTCCATGTCTGCCATATTCGCGCCGTTTTTATAGCGCATGACCTCCACGCTCACACCCTCGTAGCAGGCGGTGGGATAGCCGAAATAGCTCCACAGGAAGGAGCAAATGCGCATCTTCTCCCCTGCGGGAGAGAGCGTCTCGTAACCCTCGGCAGTGATCTTCACGATTTCGGCGGGGCCCAGCTCGTAGGCGTCGGCGTAGTCCAGCTTCTGATAGGCGAAGGACTCGAAGGACACGCAGCAGCCGTCCTCCTTCTGACCCACCAGCACAGGCAGGCGACCCACCTTATCGCGGGCGGCGATGATCTCGCCCTTGTCGGTGAGGAGAAGGATGGTCATAGAGCCCTCAATGAGCTCCTGAGCATAGCGGATACCGCTGACCAGATCCTCCTTGAGGTTAATGAGGGCTGCCACCAGCTCCGAGGCGTTCACCGCACCGGAGCTCATAGCCATAAACTGGCGGCCCTGACCGGTGAAATACTGCTCCACCAGCGCCTCGGCGTTGTTGATAACGCCCACGGTGGCAACGGCGAAGAGACCCAAGTGAGAGCGCACCAGCAGCGGCTGAGGATCGGTATCGCTGATGCAGCCGATGCCGCTGTTGCCCTTGAAATCAGCGAGGTCGCCCTCAAACTTGGTACGGAAGGGGCTGGATTCGATGTTGTGGATCTGACGGGTGAAGCCCTTCACCTCGTCATAGACCACCATACCGCCGCGGCGGGCACTCAAATGGGAGTGGTAGTCCACGCCGAAGAAAATATCAAGCACGCAGTCTTTCTTGGAGACTGCTCCGAAGAAACCGCCCATTATGCAAAGAACAGCTCAGACAGGGTCATGGGATCTACGTATTCGCCGTCCTTGTAGACCCGCATGTTACCGGATGCGATCTCGTCGATGAGCATCACGTTGCCATCGGCATCGTAACCGTACTCGAACTTGATGTCATACAGAAGTCGGAGGCCAAGCGGTCTTAGGAAGA
>JAZQMH010000025.1:0-3093 GCA_045543255.1 Vescimonas sp. | reverse complement strand
ATTGCCCGACCTCAGTGTCCTCTGCGTAGAGTGCGAGGTGGACGAAGAACACGGCCTCACCGCCATTTTGCGCCCCGACCGCTTCACGGGGGATTGGGACGCCCTTCTCCGCGCCCTCTTCAGCGGCGATATTGCCAAGGTGTCCCACAATGTAAAAGACCTCCACCGCGCTCTTTTACAGCAGGGCATCACGGGGGATGGCCTTATCTTCGATACAGCCCTTGCGGCCTATCTCCTCGATGCCACGGCAGGCGGCTATGACCTAGACCGCCTTTTCATGGCCTACTGCGGCGCGGAGCTCCCCGCCCCCGCCCACTTGGCGGCAGGCGCTTTCTCCCCCTTGGGGGAAAATCCCGAGGCCGATGCCGCCCTGTGCAGTTACACTTCCGCCATCGCCGCCCTCTATGAGATTTTGCCCGCCAAACTGGACGCCCTCGGCCTTACCGCCCTCCACGATGAGATGGAGCTGCCCCTTTGCCCCGTGCTGGCGGAGATGGAGCTCCACGGCTTCAAGGTGGACACCGCCGCCCTCCGCGACTTCGGCGTGACCCTGCGGCAGCGGATGGAGGCGTTGGAGCAGGAGATTTACGCCCTTGCGGGAGAGGAATTCAACATCAACTCCCCCAAGCAGCTGGGCGTCATCCTCTTTGATAACTTGCAGCTCCCCCACGGGAAAAAGACGAAAACAGGCTGGTCAACCAACGCCGACATCTTAAATAAGCTCCGCACGGAGCACCCTGTGGTGGCTCATGTCTTGGAGTACCGCCACCTAGCCAAGCTGAACTCCACCTACGCCGAGGGACTTTTGAAGGCCGTGGACGCCGATGACCGCATCCGTACCCGCTTTCAGATGACCGTCACGGCAACGGGCCGCTTGAGCAGCGCCGAGCCCAATTTGCAGAATATCCCCACCCGCACCGAGGTGGGTCGTGAGATTCGCCGCCTTTTCATCCCCGAGCAGGGCAATGTCTTGGTGGACGCCGACTACTCTCAAATCGAGCTGCGGCTTCTCGCCCACATCGCCGATGATAAGGAGATGCAGCAGGCCTTCCTGTCGGGCCGCGATTTCCACACCGTCACCGCCGCCCGCGTGTTCCATGTGGACGAGAGCGAGGTGACCCCCGCCATGCGCTCCCGCGCCAAGGCGGTGAACTTCGGCATCATCTACGGTATGTCCGCTTTCTCCCTCTCGCAGGATATTGATGTATCCGTCGCCGAGGCCAAGGATTATATTGACCGCTACTTCGCCACCTACGGCGCTGTCCGCGCCTATATGGACGCGGTGGTGGAGCAGGGTCGTGAGCAGGGCTATGTCGCCACCCAGTACGGTCGCCGCCGCGCTGTGCCCGAGCTGCGCTCTTCTAACCACATTCAGCGTGGTTTTGGCGAGCGTGTGGCCCTCAATATGCCCATTCAGGGCACTGCCGCCGATGTGATTAAGCTGGCCATGGTGCGGGTACACCGCGCCCTGCATGCAGAAAACCTCGCCGCCCGCCTCATTATGCAGGTACACGACGAGCTGATTGTCGAGTGCCCCGAAGCCGAGGCCGAAACCGTCGCCGCCCTCCTCCGCCGCGAGATGGAAGCGGTAGCCACTTTCGCCGTCCCGTTGATTGCCGAAGCCCACGCAGGAAACGATTGGCTGTCGGCGAAAGGGTAAGACCAATTAACAATTAATAATTAACAATTAACAGTTATGGGAGTGATAGGATGAAAGACAGCCTTGTTTTGACGAAAACGAGAGCATTCTCCGTCCGTATTGTGCGGCTGTGCCGCTATTTGCGAGAGGAGAAAAGAGAGTATATTCTCTCTAAGCAGTTACTCCGTAGCGGTACCAGTATCGGTGCCAATGTCCACGAGGGAAAATACAGTCAAAGTACGGATGATTTCATTTCCAAACACAGCATTGCCTTGAAAGAAGCCGCCGAAACAGAATATTGGTTGGATTTACTGTACGAAACCGATTATCTTAGCAAGGCAGAATACGAAAGCATCATAAACGACTGCACCGACTTGGTGCGTATGCTCACATCCATCGTAAACACTACCAAGAACAACAAAAAATAACTATTAATTATTAACTGTTAATTATTAATTTTAATCTTAGAAAAGTCCACCCAAGGAGTAACAGCTATGCCAAAGTCAGTCTATATCCTCCCCATGCACGCAGACCATATCCCCGCCATCGCCAAACTGGAGCGTGAGTGCTTCTCCCGCCCTTGGTCGGAGCGGATGCTCAGTGAAGAACTGGAAAACCAGTGCGCCGCCTTCTTGACCGCCGTGGATGAAAATGGCGAAGTCCTCGGCTACGCTGGCCTCTTAGTGGCCGCCGACGAGGGCTACATCACCAACGTGGCGGTGTTTTCCCAGTACCGCCGCCAAGGCATCGCCGCCAAGCTCCTGCAGGTGTTCTGCGACTTCGCCGCCGCCCACCACCTCGCCTTCTTGACCCTCGAGGTGCGCCCCTCCAACACCGCCGCCATTGCCCTCTATGAATCCTTCGGCTTCACCGAGCGGGGCAGACGCCGCAACTACTACGACTTACCCAAGGAGGATGCCCTCATCCTCACCCGCGACTTCGGCTGAGAAAGGAAATTTTTACCATGAATATCCTCGCTTTTGAATCCTCCTGTGACGAGACCGCCGTGGCTGTCGTCCGCGATGGGCGCATCGTCCTCGCCGACGCCATCCTGTCCCAAGCGGATATGCACGCCCTCTATGGCGGCGTTGTCCCCGAAATCGCTTCCCGCAAGCACGTGGAGGCCATCGCCGCCTTGACCGACCAAGCACTCCAAGATGCGGGCATCACCAAGGCCGAGGTGGACGCCGTGGCCGTCACCTTCGCCCCCGGTCTCATCGGCGCGGTACTGGTGGGCGTGAGCTTTGCCAAGTCCGTGGCACTGGCCCTCCATAAGCCCCTCATCCCCGTCCACCACATTCGCGGTCACATCGCCGCCGCCTACCCCGCCTTCCCCGACCTTGCGCCCCCCTTCCTCGCCCTCTCCGTGTCGGGCGGCAATACCCTCATTGTGGATGTCCGCGACTATACGGACATGACCATCCTCGGCGCTAAGTCGGAGGCCAAGCGGTCTT
>JAZQMH010000024.1:0-6679 GCA_045543255.1 Vescimonas sp. | reverse complement strand
CTCTGGCACAGGATATCATCGAAGGATTTCGCACGCTGCTGCCGCTGTACCACTATTTCTGTTCTGTCCACGCCTCTGTTCCCACGGAACTGCTGGAAAAGAACGGCGAGCGATAAGAAAAAATATGACAGAATTTGGTTTGGTGGATTTCGCTATTTAGAAATCAATGGTGCCGTCCAGCACGCGGAGGTCGTAGGGCTCGTAGACCACCTTGCGATAGGCGTCTACGTTCATCTCCACACCGGTCCAGTCGGAGTGGATGTCGCCGTTCTGCTTGATAAGCACATCGTAGAGGATGTCGTAGGTAACACCGTTCTCGTCCGTCTCCACGATGGTGGAGTAGGGCAGGGTCTTGTGGTAGGTCATGTGCAGACCCTTGTACTCAAAGTGGAAGCCGTTGCGCATACGGCAACCGTCGAGACCGCGATAGGTGAACAACCGCTTGAGATCCTGCAGGATGGGATCGTTGTCCTCTTCGTACAGATTCTCGGGCGTGGTCTCGGTGTAGTCGTAGCGGAACTGGATGGGGATACCGTAGGGCAGGAAGCGCTCCACATAGGCGGGCAGCTGCTCTGCGGGGTACTTCTTGTACAGCACGCAGTTGATGCGCGTGGGGCAGGCGATCTTGGCGATCACCTCGTCGGGGGACTCCCCCACATACTTCTGCAGGTGGCGGGAGATGTTCATGCAGGTGATCTTATCCTTATTGCGCTCGGTAAATGCCAGCATCTCCTCTAAGGAGATATGCTCCTGCACGGGGAAGGTGGTGTTGATATACACCTTGTGGGTGGAGGGGATGGCATCCAGCATGGTCTGCAAAGACTCCAAGTTGGCCAGAGGCTCACCACCTGTGAACACAAAGTCACAATAGGGGGTGATGGCATCCAGCGTGTGGATAGACTCGACGATCTTCTCCAAGGAGAAGCCGCTGCAATCGGCATATTCTTTTTTATTGATGCAGAACGGGCAGTTGTTGCGGCAGTCGTAGGGAACAAACACCGTGACGGTTGCGCCGCCCTGTCGGGTTTTATAGGGATTCATAAAGACAATTGGCCTTTCTGATAAACATTCACCGAATTATTGTATAACGGGGCGGGGAAAAAAGCAAGGGAAAGTTCTCTTTTTCTGTGTTTTTCCCGCAAGATTCAATACGTATCCTCCTGCAGCTCGCGGCGAATGAGGGCAAAAGCCGCCTCCTCGCCCTTGTCCTTCAACAGCTCCAGCCACCGCTCCAGCAGCAGTGCCGTATCCTCGTGCATGAAGCGGGAGGCATCGGTATGCTTCAAATCTTTGGCCCGCTGATAGTAATTCCACGGGGAGGCGTCGGTATACTGCTCCTTTTGATACACGCGGCAGGCGGCGATACGGTCGCAGAACATCTCGGCTACATACTTCTTGGGCATCTTGCAACCGCCGATATAGACGCTGCCGTCCTCGCGGAGGCAGTAGTCGATCCAGTACTCAAAGTGGTGGCGGTTGCGGCCTTTGTGGTGCAGCCAAGAAAGGCTCACGCCATTTTGGATGCGCTCGGCATCGTTGGGGCTGCGGTAGCCCTGATAGAACTTGATGCCACGCAAAAACTCAGTAGGGGAGTACTTGCTCAGGTCGTGGAGCAGACCCTGACGATATAGACCCAGCTTGAAGCAGTAGCGCCGTACCCAGCGGCGGTGGGTGTTGACGGTTTTCAGATGTGCGCGAAAGGGCATCCCTGCCACCTCCTTGGGGAGATTTGCGTACTTATTCTATTATAGCACAAACTTTTGCGCCTGTATAGAAAAAGAACCGCCCGAGAGCGGTTCTTTTTTATAGGAGAAAAACAATTTCAGCCCGAAGAGAGGACTTACAGGTTCTTCTCGTAAGACTCGATCATCTTCTTGACCATCTGGCCACCGACGGAGCCTGCCTCACGGGAGGTCAGGTCGCCGTTGTAGCCCTGCTTGAGATTGACGCCCACCTCGTTGGCGGCCTCCATCTTGAACTTGTCCATTGCGGCCTTGGCCTCGGGGACGTTCAGCTTGTTGCTGTTCTTGCTAGACATGGCTTATTTGCTCCTTTCTTGCGTCATCACGCATCCGCTATCGATTGGTGGATGCGTGTCGATTGGGTATCGCAACCATAGAATTTCCCGAATGGAGCGGAGATATACAAGAAAGTGTGTTGGGAAAATTTGTTTGTTGCGGCAAGAAAAGGGGTTTACTTTTTCAAGGAGAACGCTTATCCTACAGATAAGAAAAAATGACAGGAGGACGTAATATGGAACTGAGAGAGGCGATTCTGCAGCGCCGTTCGATCCGCGGCTTTTTGGACAAGTCCGTGTCCCGCGATACCTTGGAAGAGGTGCTGAAACTGGCGCAGCGAGCTGTGTCCGGCAAGAATTCTCAGCCTTGGCTGGTGCATGTGGTGACAGGTGCGCCTTTGGCACGGTTGGCGGAGGACAATGTTGCGCGGCTGCAGCGGGATGAACCTATAAAGACCTCTGAAGTGACACCGTCCGGTGTCTACCGTCAGCGGCAGGTCGTCGTGGGAAAGCAGCTCTTTGCGGCGATGGATATCCAGCGTGAGGACAAGGAAAAGCGCGCTGCATGGACAGAGCGGGGCTATCGGTTCTTTGACGCACCTGCCATGATCCTCGTCTGTATGGAGAAGAGCTTGAGTGATGCCTATCGCTTTGATTTGGGCTGTTTTGTGCAGAATCTCTGCATTGCCGCCATGGAGTACGGTTTGGGCACATGTGTGGAGTACCAAGCGGTATATTACGAGAACGGCCTGCGGGAGTATCTCGCCCTGCCCGAGGAGCAGATCCCTGTGGTGGGCATTGCCATCGGCTATCCCGATCCCGACTTTCCCGCCAACGATGTAGTCACGGAGCGAGAGGCTTTGGAGAACTTCGTCTGCTGGTACGGCGATGAGAAGAAGTAAGAAAACACAGGAGAAACAACGATGAAAACGCCCCAAATCCATCCCTCTACCTTTGTTGCGCCCAATGCCACGATTTTGGGCAATGTTATGATCGGTAAAGAGAGCGGCATCTTTTTCGGTGCGGTGATCCGCTCCGAGAGTTCCCCCATCACCATCGGTGACCGTACCAATATTCAGGATAACTGCATTCTCCATATTGATGAAGAGTTTCCGCTGGTGGTAGGCGATGACTGCACCATCGGTCACGGCGCTATTCTCCACGGCTGCACCATCGGCGACAATACGCTGGTGGGTATGGGCGCTATCGTTCTCAACGGCGCGGTCATCGG
Source organism: Vescimonas sp. (assembly GCA_045543255.1). Taxonomy (GTDB): domain Bacteria; phylum Bacillota; class Clostridia; order Oscillospirales; family Oscillospiraceae; genus Vescimonas. Next base: position 3,431 of record JAZQMH010000024.1, on the reverse strand, counting down.
CAGAGACTGCATCGTTGGTGCAGGTGCGTTAGTACCCCAAGGTGCGGTGATCCCCGACGGTGCTATGGTGCTGGGTATGCCCGCCAAGGTGCGCCGTGAGGTAACGGAGGAAGAAAAAGCGGCGAACACCGACAGTGCCCGCCGCTATAAAGAAGAAGCCGCTCATTATATTGCGTATTTTGCCCAGAAGTAATCAACCTTCAAAGCCAACCAACAATCCGCCCGTCTCCGTGTAGAAGGCGCACAGGCCGCCGTTGTGGCTGATTTCCACGCCGCAGGAGGGAAACTCCTCGTGGATCAGCGCCATGAGGCGCACAGCGGCGCGGGGATTGTAGGTGTGGGTGATGCGCACCTTACCGCCGCAGAAGCCCAGTTCTTTCATGGTGGCGTAAAGCTGCACCAGCGCGCTCTTTTCGCCGCGACACTTGTGCATGGCCTCCAGCGTGCCCTCATCACTGGCCTTGCCTACCACGCGGATGCCCAAGATGCCTGCGGCCTTGGCAAGGACGGGGCTGCAGCGCCCGTTTTTGGCGAGGTTATCGAGGGACTCCAAGGAGAACAACAGGTGGGTGTGCTTGCTGTATTCCCGCACGCCGCGGCAGATGTCCTCGAAGGAGAGTCCTTCGTTAAGCAGCTCTTGATACTTCTCCATCAGCAGATGGAGCTCAGGGCCTGTGGTGAGAGAATCCAATACATACGCTTTTTTGCCGCTGTTGTCCGCCATGTACGTGTTGGCGGCGATGGCGGCAGCGTTATAGCAGCCGGAAACGCCGCTGGAGATGGTGGCGGCGAACACCTCGTCGGCATCGCCGAAGGCATCCAGCCAATCCTGCACGCCGGGGCAGGCAGAGCCGGACTTACCCTTATATTCCCGAAGATCCTCCAGCATGGCGGCGGTGTCCAACTTGGCATCGTCCACATATTCGTGGTTGCCCAAGCGCACCCGCAGCGGCACAGTGTCAACGCCCTGCGCCATAATGGCGGGGTTGGCGGAGGAGTCGGTGATCAGTTTATAATTTCTCATAATGTTTTCCTTTTAAATCGTCTCAGTTTATGTGTTAAGGAACAGGAGTATCGTAACACAGACGCTTTCTACTGTCAAAATAACAAATTGTTAACTCTTTTTTTCTACAGCTTCGTCAATAGGGTTATCGTTGACAAAAGGATGTGGCGCGTACTACAATATGTTGTATCTTGCCAATGTGAGGTGACATAGATGTTGATTCAAGGTTTGCAGAAGCTGACGCTGCTGGATTTCCCCGGCCATGTGGCCTGTACGGTGTTTTTAGGCGGCTGTGATTTCCGCTGCCCTTTTTGTCATAATAGTTCGTTAATTGCCGGCGGCGAGGCCGTCATGGACGATGAGGCACTGCTGCAGTTCCTAAAAAAGCGGCAGGGCTTGCTGGATGGCGTGGCTTTTACCGGCGGTGAGCCCCTGCTGCGCCGCGATCTTGCCCCCTTGCTGCGGGAGATCCGCGCTTTGGGATTCGCCGTGAAGATGGACACCAACGGCAACCACCCCGATGTGCTGAAAGCGCTGGTGGGGGAGGGGCTCATCGACTATGTGGCCATGGATATTAAGAATTCCCCCGAGAAATACGCCGTCACCATCGGTTTGGAGACATTTGATACAGCGGCGGTGGCGGAGAGCTTGGCCTTCCTAAAGACGGGCGTGGTGGACTACGAACTGCGCACCACGGCGGTGGCGGAGTACCACACCGACGAGGATTTCCGCGCTATGGCAAAGTGGATCGAAGGAGCGAAGCGCTACTTCATCCAGTGCTACACGGAGCGTGACAGCGTGCTGTGTGGGGGATTGACAGCGCCCTCTGCGGAGGACTTGAAACGCTGGTGCGAGATCGTCCGACCCTTTGTGGGAGAGGCTGCTGTCCGCGGTGCAGCCACAGAATAAGTTCGGCTTGTTCACCAACAAGATATTGTGTTTTTTGGATAATTTTTTCTCAAGATATTGTTGACTTAATAGAACATATCGGGTATACTTTGGGGTATGCGGCACAAGATATTGTGTTGCATACCCCGAATGTTATACAACTGCCACCAAATACTGGCAGATCGAGAATGTGGAAGGAGTTAGAGATATGTATCAGGTAACAAAACGTGACGGCGCTGTTGCCGAGTTCAATATCGCGAAGATCAGCGCAGCCATTACCAAGGCTTTTGACGCTCTGAAAAAGCCTTACCATCCCAGCGTCATGGATATGCTGGCCCTGCGTGTCACCGCCGAGTTCGAGTCCAAGATCAAGAATGATCTCATCGCGGTGGAAGATATTCAGGACTGCGTGGAAAAGGTACTGTCCGAGGCTGGCTACGCCGATGTTGCCAAGGCCTACATCCTCTACCGTAAGCAGCGCGAGAAGGTGCGTAATGTTAACAGCGCCCTGCTGAACTACAAGGATCTGGTGGACAACTATCTGCAGATCAACGACTGGCGCGTGAAGGAGAACTCCACCGTCACCTACTCTGTGGGCGGTCTCATCCTCTCCAACTCCGGCGCTATCACCGCCAACTACTGGCTCAGCGAGATCTATGACGCAGAGACGGCTGAGGCACACCGTAACGCCGACATCCACATCCATGACCTCTCCATGCTGACCGGTTACTGCGCCGGCTGGAGCTTGAAGCAGCTCATTCAGGAAGGCCTCGGCGGTGTGGTGGGCAAGATCACCTCTTCTCCTGCCAGCCATCTCTCCACCCTGTGCAACCAGATGGTGAACTTCCTGGGCATCATGCAGAACGAGTGGGCAGGCGCACAGGCCTTCTCCTCCTTCGATACCTACCTCGCACCCTTCGTGAAGGTGGACAACCTGACCCAGAAGGAAGTCAAGCAGTGTGTCCAGTCCTTCGTCTACGGCGTGAACACCCCCTCCCGCTGGGGTACTCAGGCTCCCTTCTCCAACATCACCCTCGACTGGGTGGTGCCTCGCGATCTGGCTGGTCAGCCTGCCATCGTGGGCGGTAAGGAGATGGACTTCACCTACGGTGAGTGCCAGAAGGAAATGGACATGGTCAACAAGGCCTTCATTGAGATCATGATCGAGGGCGATGCCAATGGCCGCGGCTTCCAGTATCCCATCCCCACCTACTCCATCACCCGTGACTTCGACTGGTCTGAGACGGAGAACAACAAGCTCCTGTTCGAGATGACCGCCAAGTACGGTACGCCCTATTTCTCCAACTATATCAACTCCGACATGGAGCCCAACGATGTCCGCTCCATGTGCTGCCGTCTGCGCCTTGACCTGCGCGAGCTGCGCAAAAAGTCCGGCGGCTTCTTCGGCTCCGGCGAGTCCACCGGTTCTGTGGGCGTGGTCACCATTAACCTGCCCCGTATCGCCTACCTCGCCGAGAATGAGGAGGACTTCTATGTCCGCCTCGACCGCCTGATGGACGTGTCCGCCCGCTCCCTCAAG
>JAZQMH010000023.1:0-14849 GCA_045543255.1 Vescimonas sp. | reverse complement strand
CAGTCGATATATTACCACAACACAAGACGCTTGTCAAGATGTTTTTTCAAATATCTTGTAGTTTTTCTTGCGCAGCATTCGCCTCGCGGCGACAGCTTGATTAATTTACCACATCTCCCACCACTTTGTCAACACCTTTTTCCCCTTTTTTTCGCGTCATTAGCAATACGAAAGGCGGGTCTCAAAACCCGCCTTTTTGGTTATGACTGGATGGGAGATTAGCCCTTTTCGACAGCGAAGGTATACTCAGCGCCTGCGGTAACGGGGGTCACATCGGCACCCGTCATGGCGTACTCGCCGTCAATGTAGAAGCCCCAGTAGGTGCCGTCCTCTTCATAAACGGCGGAGACACCGTTGACTTCCTTAATATAGATGCCGTAGGGGCCCTCTTCACCCTTCAGAATGCCCAGCGCTTCCAGTGCTTCACCCACGGTCTCGGCATCGGTGTTAATGGTAGCGCTGATGCTGCTGCCGTCCAGCTGCTTGATGACCAGCGCGAAGGTGGTTGCGCCTTCGCCCAGCGTTGCGCCATCGGTAACGGCAGGCGTTCCTTCATCACCAGCGCCATCAGCAGCAGGTGCGCCGCAGGCACACAGGGACAGGGCCAGCACCAGTGCCAGCACGAGAGCTAAAATCTTCTTCATAGTCTTTTCCTCCTTATTCATTCAGCAGGCCAATGAGCAGGCTGCCGTGGCGCACCGACACGGTAACGGGTGCGCCCGTAAAATGATTGCTGACACCCAGTGGGAAATCAGCGGTGAGGACAACCTCTTCCACCTCGTACTGTCCGCCGCGAATGGTGACGCCCTCAGCATCTGCCCCGAGGCAGAACACCGAGAGGATACCCTTCTCTTGGGCAGGGAAGGTCACGGCACTGTCGCGGATGGCGGTGTAGGTCTCGCCATTGCCGTAGAGATAGCCTTGAGCTTCGTGGGAGGCGAGGTACAAGAGCGCTTGGAGATTGGCAATGGTGTGGTCGCTGCGCTTGCCGCCGAGGCCGCCATAGATGTGGAACTCCACCTCGCCACGGTGCAGGCCTTCCTTAATGGCCAGCATCATGTCGGTATCGTCCTTTTCCACGGGGACACGATGGATGTTGGAAAACTGGGGGACAGTGTCCAACGAGTCGAAGTCGCCAAGGAGCAGATGGGGGGTAACGCCCGATTGCTCACACCAGCGCCAGCCGCCGTCGGCGGCGATGATGAAGTCCTCTTTTCGGGGCTGGGTATGCAGACCATAGAAATCGCCTGCGCCAAAAATGAAACACGCCATCGTCCTCGTCCTCCTTCAAACAAAAAGCCTCTCCCACGGGAGAGGCTAATGTGCAAGTGCAACCGCCGCACACCGCCCCTGAGATGCGCCAACGCTACACTCCTCAGAAAGACCCGACTTTACGGTGGCAAGGACGCCGTTGCGGAAACAAACCGCATTCCAACGGAGGTGTGTATCATATTTCTGTTGGTATTGTAGCACCACGGAAGAGAAAAGTCAACTACAGGAAAGGACACCGCAGCTATGCCGCAGTGTCCTTAACGTTATTCGGTTCTTTTAGAAAAGCTGACCGGGAAGCACCAACTTCTCCTTGGGTGGGAACTGCTTATCAAATTCCTCCGCTGCCACCTCGTCCACAAAGTAGCCTTGTGGCGTGGCATATTCGCCAGTAATACCCGTCAAGTAGCCCTCGCGCAGCTCCTTGCACAGGAAAAAGGAATCGTCCTCACCTTGTGGCAGGCCGTGGTAGCGGATGCCGAACTCGCGGGCGTAAGTAAAGCCGCTTTTTCCATAGAAGTCGATGTTGCCCTCGAAACACACAGCGCCGCAGCCCATGGCAGCAGCCTGCTCTAAGGAAAAGTCCAGCAGAATCTTCCCGTAGCCCTTCCCCTTCAGCGCATTGCAGATGCAGATGGGGCCCATGGTCATAATGGGGATTTCCCGTCCGTCATCGGCATTGATCACGGCGCGCATGAATAGATTCTGTCCAATGATGCGCCCCCCCTGCTCCATAACAAAGTTCAGCTGCGGCACGAAGGCAGGGTCGGCGCGCAGTTCATGAAGAACGAAATGTTCCAAACAGCCTGGGCGATAGACATTCCAAAAGGACTCCCTCACGAGGGTTTCCGTTTCACGATGGTCTTCTTTTCTTTCCAAACGAATACGATACTCATTTTTGCTCATTGTTTTTCCTCCTGATGATTGTTGAGTGCAATACAGGGAGGTTCGGTAGACCGTGACACAAACCTCCCGATTAGGCCACAATCTCCAGTGCGGTGCTGAATTTCTTCAAAAAGCAATCTCCTATTAAATAATATTTATCATCACACCCGAAGGTGGGACAATCCCATTAGCCCAATACTTCCGCCCATTCGTTTTCGCGGAAGCCAACCAGCACCTTGTCCTCCAGAATCACCATAGGGCGCTTGACCAGCATACCATCGGTGGCGAGGAGCTGGAGCTGCTCCTCCTCCGTCATGGTGGGGAGCTTATCCTTCAGCTCCATAGACTTATACAGTAAGCCGCTGGTGTTGAAAAGCTTCTTCAAGGGCAGACCGCTGCGCTGATGCCACTGGCGCAGCTCCTCCAAGGAGGGGTTCTCCTCCTTGATGGGGCGCTCGGTAAAGGCGATACCGCGGTCAATGAGCCAAGCCTTGGCGCGCTTGCAGGTGGTGCAGCGCTCGTAGCAGAGAAATACCATATTAAATACCTCCTTGATTCTTATGCGCCCTTGAGCCAGTCGGGGGCGCTGCGACCATGGACACCGGAAACGAGCCCCATAGCCACAAAAAGCATGACGATAGACGAGCCGCCGTAACTGAAGAAGGGCAGCGTTAAGCCGATGACGGGCATAATAAACAGGCACATGCCCACATTGGCGATGATTTGGAACATCAGCATGGCGATCACGCCCACGCAGATGTAGGCATCCATTTTGGTACGGGCATTGCGGGCGACGATGATACAGCGGATAATGATGGCTGTCAGCAGAAGGAGCGTCAATACGCAGCCCACCATGCCCAATTCCTCGCCGATGACGGAGAAGATGAAGTCCGTATGGCGGGCGGGGAGAGAACCACTGTAGCTGCTTTGGGTCTGGGTGCCCTGTCCAAAGCCCTGTCCTAAAAACTTGCCGCCGCCTAAGGTCATCAGACTGCGGGTCTGATGCCAGCCGGCCTCCATGGGGTCGTAGCTGTGGTCGAAAATGACGATGAAGCGCTTTTTCATATAGAGAGGAACAAGATTTTCGTTCCACAGAATATAGAAGGCCAAGCCGCCCACCACGCCGCCGATGGCGAACCAGCGGAGGGCAACGCCCGCCACAAAGCACATGGCGGCGAAGATGAAAAGCATCACCAACGCACTGCCCATATCGGCGGAGATGAGGTAGTACATCAAAAACAGCGGCGCGAGATGGCACACCAAGAAGGCCACATGGGGGATCTTCTTTAAGGTGTAATTCTCCTTCAGCCACGAAAGCTGATAGGCCAGCACCACAATGAACAGCACCTTGATAATTTCGGCGGGCTGGACATTAACGGGCAGGAACTTAAAGTCAAGCCATGCCTTGTTGCCCGTATCATCGCCGATGCCCAAGGGGGTCAGCAGCAGGGCGATAAGGCCGAAGTTGACAAGGGTAAGCCAAATCCACAGCCGCACCTTCTTTTTCATCAGTTCGTTCAAATCCACCTGCTGCACCAAGAGGAACAGCACCACGCCGATGAGAGCGGCGACACCCTGCACCACGGCAAGGCGGTTGGTCTCCATATAGCGGGTGGCGGAATAGATCATCACAACACCAAAGCCGGAGGCGATGATGCACAGGGTCAGCAAAATACCGTCGGTATGGCGCAGCATGTCCTGCAAATATTCTCTTGTACGACTCACAGCGCCACCTCCTTCTCGGTCAAATACGCTACCTGTAGTTTACCACAAGAAGTTTTCTGTGTAAACGGTTGGTAGGCTCTTTATTTTTGAAAAAAACTGTGTTAGAATAAGTTGATTATAATCGCGAAAGGAGGCGGCAGACACATGGAATATCTCTCCCACAGTGTGGAGGAGACGGAGGCTTTGGGCTGCCGTCTTGCCCAAGAGTTGAAGGGCGGCGCAGTCATTGCCTGCCGCGGCGGCTTGGGCATGGGGAAAACCGCCCTCACCCGCGGCATCGCCAAGGGCTTGGGCTACGATGGGCGCGTCACCTCCCCCACTTTCACCATCGTCAATGAATATAACGCCTCTACACCTCTGTTCCACTTTGATATGTACCGCCTCGACAGCAGCGACGCCCTCTTTGACATCGGCTGGGAGGATTATCTCGACCGCGGCGGCGTATGCGTGGTGGAATGGAGCGAGAATGTGGAAGATGCTCTGCCTGCGGACACCATTGTGGTCAGTTTTGCGCGGGGTGAAGCGGACAATGTGCGGCACATTACGGTAACGGGAGGCGGCTTTTAATGAAAGTATTGGCATTGGAGAGTTCTGCCAAGGCCGTTTCCGTGGCAGTTTGTGAAAACGGAATGGTGCTGGCACAGGGCTATCAACATACAGGATTGACCCACAGCGTCACCATGATGCCGCTGCTGGAGAATATGCTGGAAAAGGCATCCATTAAGTTGGAGGATTGCGACATCATCGCTGTGGCGGCAGGGCCCGGCAGCTTTACAGGTTTGCGTATCGGCGTGTCGGCAGCCAAGGGTTTGGCGTGGGCGCTGGATAAGCCCTGCTGCGGCGTATCTACCCTTGAGGCCATGGCGGAGAATGGGCGGAGCTTTGAAGGCACGGTCATCTGCGCTATGGATGCACGCCGTCAGCAGATCTATAACGCCATCTTCACCTGCCATGAGGGCGAGTTGACGCGGCGGTGCGAGGATCGTGCCGTGGCGCTGGAAGTGGTGGCGGAGGAATTGAAAGATGATCCTGCACCCAAGCTGGTGCTGGGAGATGGCGCGGCGCTGTGCTGCGAGTATTTGAACAGCCACGGTGTCCCCTGCCGTATGGCACCGCCCCAAATCCGCTTTCAGCAGGCGGCAGGTGTTGCGCTGGTTGCCCAGCGCATGGCAGAAGAGGGCCGCACCGTGTCGGCGCAGGAGCTGACGCCCACCTATCTGCGCCTATCTCAAGCAGAGCGAGAGCGGCTGGAGAAGGGGCTGCCCCTGACAGTGGACGGCAAATAAACAGTATTCCCAAACACACTATATATACTATTACGGAGGAGAAAACAATGTACGGAGAACGCGTTCATGTAATGGATCACCCGCTGGTTGCCCATAAGCTCACCATCATGCGTGATAAGAACACCAGCGTCAAGGATTTCCGCGAGTTGGTGTCTGAGATCGGTATGCTCATTACCTACGAGGCTACCCGCGATCTGCCCTTGACCACCAAGCATATTGAGACCCCCCTTTGCGAGGCAGATATGCCCACGCTGGCAGGCAAGAAGTTTGCCGTGGTGCCCATCCTCCGTGCCGGTCTCGGTCTGGTGGACGGCGTGCTGCGTATGGTTCCCTCTGCCCGTGTCGGTCACATCGGTATGTACCGCGATGAGGAGACCCTTATCCCCCATGTCTACTTCTGCAAGATGCCTAAGGACATTGCCGACCGCGACATCATCATTGTTGACCCCATGCTGGCTACCGGCGGCAGCGCCGTGGAGGCCATTGACGAGATGAAGAAGATGGGCTGCCGCAACATTAAGCTGATGGTGCTGGTGGCTGCCCCCGAGGGCATCAAGGCCGTCACCGAGGCACATCCCGACGTGGACATCTACGCAGGCGCAGTGGACAGCCATCTCAATGAGCGCGGCTACATCGTGCCGGGCCTCGGCGATGCAGGCGACCGCATCTTCGGCACCAAGTAAAAACAGCATTTATCGCAGGAAATTCGCAGGATTTCCCTTTACAGACGGAAAATTTTGGCGTATAATGTTCCGTAACCACACTTTATTTGGAAAGGCGGTGCCTCAATGAGCGACTTTACACGCAGATTCAATACCGCAGAGGATCGGGAAGTGCAGGTTCAGCACGTGCTGACCACGGTGTATGAGGCACTGAAGGAGAAGGGCTACGACCCCATCAACCAGTTGGTGGGCTACATCATCTCCGAGGATCCCACCTACATCACCAACCATAACGGCGCACGCACGCTGATCTGTAAGATCGACCGTGACGAGCTGCTGCAGGTGCTGCTGCGGAACTATTTGGGCATTTAAGTGAAACGAAACGACCCCTCCGTGATGGAGAGATCGTTTTTTGCTATTTTTTCCCGATTTGACAGCACCCGTTTCTTGTGGTATACTGGCTGTTATCTATGGAATAAATTTGAACGGAGGATTTTATTATGGCAGAAGTGAAAAAGGGCGAAGGCCTTGTTTATAAAAACCATCCCCTGCGCCGCATCGACAATCTGATCTACTATGGTTCTATGGCGGATAAGTATATCGTCATGCTGCAGATTCTGGAGACCAAGAAGGAGCAGGACATGGATGTGGCTACCAAGGTGTCCGTGCAGCTGCAGCTGACCGATCCCGATCTGAAGTCCCGCGACCGCGTGGTGAAGAAGTCCGAGAAGAACAGCCTCTACGCCGCGATGGATGTGGGCTGCATCTGGCTGGAGCGCGCGCTGGCAGGTAAGCTGTAATGAAGCTTTCCCGCAAACTTCTCAGCGCCGCAGTACTTCTCCTTTGTTTCGCTTTGTTTATCACGCTGCTGCCCACCACGAAAGCGTGGGCGGTGCAGACCGCCAAAACAGCAGAAAGTTCCTTCTCCGATGAGGATTTGGACGTAATGCGCAAGGCGTTGACAGCGGGTGTGGAAGTTCGCGGCAAAAAGCCCGAGCTGCCCCGCCTTCTCCCCAGCGACACCACGGTGAAAGCCGTGGGTAAGGTGCTGGAAAAAGACCTGCCCCTCTACTTTAAGAATACCGAGGACAGCGCCGTGTACGTCTACCTCCCCGAGGAGGCTATCGTGTCGGTGCTGGAGGACTGCGAAGAGAAATTCCGCGTCAGCTACAATAACTGGACGGGATTTGTCAGCGCAGAAGCTATCGAGCTTTTTAAGCGCAGCGACACCTTCGCCTGCTATGGCGTGGTGGACACGGAGGAATTGAGCGTGTACGCCGAGGCTGCGGCTGAAAATGAGACCGCCGAGCCTGTTGCTACGCTCACAGGCGGCGCGCGCATTGAAGTGAGCGCTTTCCGACAGGGCTGGTTCGCCGTGAAGAGCGGTGATATTGCGGGCTTCGTCTCCGGCGACAGCCTCGACTTGACCCTTGAGAAAGATGCGCCCAAGCCCGTGGTGAAAACACCGCCCAAGGAGGAGAAGAAAACGGAAGAAAAGGCCGAGGAGAGCGCTGACAGCAATACTGACAGCAGTTCTGCGGTGGTCAACGGCAGCGGCAGCGACATCGCCGCCTACGCCATGCAGTTTGTAGGCGTGCCCTATGTGTACGGCGGCGCGTCCCCCAGCGGCTTCGATTGCTCCGGCTTCACCCGCTATGTGTTTGCCCAGTTCGGCGTAAAACTGCCTCACGGCGCAACGCCCCAGCTGAACAGCGGCGCGGAGGTGTCCCGCGACAATCTCCAGCCCGGCGACTTGGTGTTCTTCCAAGGCACCTACGCCACCTCCGCCGCAGCAAGCCACTGCGGCATCTACATTGGGGACGGGCAGTTTATCCACTCTGCCTCCAGCGGCAATCGTGGCATCACCATCTCCAACCTCAGCGATTCCTACTATTCCCGTCACTATCTGACGGCGCGGCGCGTCGAGATGTAATGAACATAGAAAAAGCCAACCCTCGCGGGTTGGCTTTTTTGCGTCTTTATTGCCGTTTTTTAGAAGCGGTGAGGGTATTGCACATAAGCTGGGCGCGGGTCAGGGGGCCAACGCCGCCGGGGACGGGGGTGATGTAAGCGGCTTTTTCAGCGACTTCACCAAACAGCACATCGCCGCAGAGCTTGCCGTCGGCTCCCCGATTCATGGCGACATCCACCACCACGGCGCCCTCTTTCACCATGTCGGCGCTGACAAGGCCAACGCGGCCCACAGCAGACACAAGAATGTCGGCGCGGCGGCATTCCTCCGCCAAATTGGGTGTCTTGGAGTGGCAGATGGTGACGGTGGCATCCCGCTGCAGCAACAGCTGTGCCATAGGCTTACCCACAATGTTGCTGCGGCCCAGCACCACGCAGTGCTTCCCCGCAGGGTCGATGCCGTACTCATCCAGCAGTGCCATGACGCCGCCGGGGGTGCAGGGCAGGAAACGGGCTTTCCCCTGCACCATAGCGCCCACATTTTCCGAGGTGAAGCAGTCCACATCCTTCTCGGGAGAAATGGCGCGGATGGCAGTTTCCTCGCTGAGGTGCTTGGGCAGCGGCAGCTGCACCAAGATGCCGTCCACCTCCGCCTGCTCGTTCATTTGGGCAATCAGTTCCAAAAGCTCCGCCTCGGTGGTATCGGCGCTCAAGTGATAATCAAGGCACAAAAAGCCGCAATCGGCGCAGTCCTTTTCCTTATTGCGGACATAGACGGCGGAAGCGGGGTCGTCGCCCACCAAAATGACCGCCAAACCGGGCTTGCGAGGCAGGGCGGCGCTCTCTTTCGCTACGGTTTCCTTCATTTTCGCGGCAAGAGCCTTGCCGTCGAGAATTACTGCGCTCATACCTCTTCCTCCTCTTTCACTTCTTCTGCGGGGGCTGCCTCTGCTGCCTTGCGGGCGGCGAGGACATTGACGAAGAGTTCTTCCTTCTTATGGGGACGGAGCTTAATGTTATACAGGAGCATGAAGGCCGCCACAAGCACCATCACCACGGACACCGCTTGAGATACACGGATGGGCTGACCGAACAGCTCCCAGCCGAAGAGATAGAGGCTGTCGGTGCGGAGACCCTCGATCCAGAAACGACCGAAGCCGTACCACAGGAAGTAGAACCACGTCACCTCGCCGTCAAACTCACGGTACTTCTGCACGAAGAGCACGATAATGAGGAGGCCGATGACATTCCACAGGCTCTCATAGAAGAAAGTAGGATGGACTTCAATAAACGAACCGTCGCGGAGCAACAGACGCATACGGCAGAAGATGTCCGTCTCCGCGCCGAAGGCCTCGCGGTTCATGAAGTTGCCCCATCGGCCTACGGCCTGACCGATGAGCATACCCATCATCACCAAGTCCGTCATGGCAAAGAAGCTGATTTTCTTGGCGCGGGTATAGAAGAAAATCACCAGCAGCACGGCAATCACGCCGCCGTAGATGGCGAGGCCGCCGTCCCACACGGCGATGGCCTCGCCCCAGAGGAACTTGCCATCACTGTCGCGGAACAGGTCGAGGTAGAAGATCACATAGTAAAGGCGTGCGCCGATGATGCCGCAGGGAATGCCCCACAGGAGGCAGTCGAAGATATTATCCTCGGTGATGCCGTATTTCTCCTTCTGGCGCATACAGAACAGCACCGCCAGCACCAAGCCGAGGGCGATGATGATGCCGTACCAGTATACGCCGCCGCCGATGTTGATGGCTTTGGAAGAGGCGGTGAACGTCCAATCGCCGAAGAGACCGGGGAAAGCGATGGGACTGTCGTGCATGACGGCAGTATTCATGTTGATCATTCTGCTTCCTCCTCTGCTACGGGGTCGATGATAGAGATGGCGCAGCGCTCGGCTACGAGGTTATCACGGATGAAGGCCACCACATCCTCGCGGGTGATGCTGTCGAACACCTCGGGGAAGCGGAAGGGGTCATAGCCGCGGAATTGGGCTTCTACCACGGAGACGGCGATATTCTCAAAGCTGTTGAGACCCTTGAGGGTAGAGCCGAAGTTGGCGTTCTTGAGGCGCTGATAGTAATCCTCGTCCACGCCCTCCTCCGCCACGCGCTTGGCCTCGGCGAGGATGGCATCCAGCACCGCGTGGGGGTTGGGAGTATCGCCGCCGAGATAGACGTAGGCCGCACCGGGCAGCAAATCGTAGCTGCAGCCGAAAGAGCCGTTAATGAGGCCTTCGCTATAAAGGCGGGCGTACAGGGGGCTGGACTCGCCCAGCAGCACATCAATAGCCAAATCGCCTAAGAGATTATTGCGCATCTGCTCCTCGCCGCCGTGCTGGGGAGGACACTTAAAGCCTGCCATAAAGGTGGTCATAGCCACCTCCATTTGGCAGCGGGTCTCCTTCTCATTGGGAACGAGAGGCTCTTCCGCGCCGTAGTCACGCGCCACCGTCACCGCGGCGGTGTCGGGGAACAGTTCGCCAGCGAGGGAGAGGATCTTCTCCTCCTCCACGTCGCCCACCACCACGAGGCACATATTGGCGGGATTATAAAAAGCCTTATGGCAATCGTAGAGGGTTTGGGCGGTGATGTGGGAGATGCTCTCCACACTGCCTGCGATGGGCGTACGGGCGGGGCTATTTTTATACAGCGCCTGCATCAAGCGCTTGTAGCACTGCCACTCGGGGTTATCCTCGATCATGCCGATCTCCTGTCCGATGATGCCCTGCTCCTTCTCCACCGACTCCTCGGTAAAGTAAGGAACGGACACGAAGGAGAGAAGGATCTGCAAATTCTCATAAAACTTCTCCGTAGAGGAGAAGTAGTAGCAGGTGATGGCGTTGGAGGTGAAGGCGTTGGGCTCAGCACCGTTGGTCGCCAGCATCTGCAAGGCGTTGCCCTCCTCCGTATCGAACATCTTATGCTCGAGATAGTGGGCGATGCCTGCGGGGGTGTCCAGCCACTCCCCGTCACCGATCTTAAAGCGCATGTCCATGCCGCCGTAGGAAGTGCCGAACAAGGCGTAGGTGCGGCGGAAATCCTTCTTGGGGACAATGCAGACCTGCAAGCCGTTGGGCAGCGTATGGCGGTGGATACTTTCGCCAATGCGGGGATAGGTCATCATCATACGGCTGCCTCCTTTCCTTTGAGGAAGAATACGGTGTCGAGCTTGCAGCTGGCCGCTGCATCGCGGATGCGCTGGGGGGTCACTGCCTGCAAAGCGGCAAGCAGCGCCTCGGGGGTTTCGTCGGTGTCGGTGGCGTTTTGACCGAGGTAGTAGTTCTCCTGCGCCCCCTGTGCATCCTGCAAAGAGGTCACAGAAGAACACATGGTCGCCATAGCGCCGTCCAGCTCCCAGTCCTCCCACTCGCCGTTGGCAACGGCTTGGAGTTGGGCGTTGATTTCCGCCACGGCGGTGTCGTAATTTTTCGGCTCAATGCCGCAAGCCACCGTCAAGATGCCCTTGCTGCGGGCGAAACTGGAAGATGCGTAGTAGCAAAGGGACAGCTTTTCGCGGACATTCATAAAGAGTTTGGCGTTGCTGGTGCCGCCGAAGAGGAGATTTGCCAAAATCATGGCGGGGACATCGTCGGTAGCGCAGCGCCAGCCCATGGAGAGCTTGCCTTGGGTAATGTCCATCTCCTCGGTGAAGTAGCGAGGCGCAGCAGGGGCGGCGCACTTCTCCATAGGGGGCAAGTCCTCCATCTCGCCACGGGGCAGATTGGCGAAGGCAGCGCGCAGGGCATTTTCCACACGCTGACGGTCAGCGCTGCCGCAGTAATACAGCTCCAAACGGGACTGGGCCAGCACCTTGCCGTAATGCTCATAGAGTGCGGCGGGGATGATGGCGGCGGTGGAAGTTTCATCGCCGAGGCGCAGCACGCCGTAATGCTCCTTGGCGCACATCTCCTGCATCAAGCGGACATCGGCCCAATCCTGCTTATCGTTGCGGATGGCGCGGATGCCGTCAATGAGATTCTGCTTCTCGCCCTCCACATAGGCGGGGACGAACACGCCGTTTTCAAGGGCGGGAGCGAGGAACAGCTCGCCCAGCAACTGCGCCACAGGTTCAAGGAGCTGCTCGCCACCGGGAGCGTAACGGTCATCGATGAAAGAGGACACAAAGCCCACGCACTGGCGCTCGCCCTTCTTGCGGACGGTGTAGTCAATCTGTGCGCCGTAGAGGGTATCGAGGGCGGCGGAAAGGGATTCCATATCGGGGTATTTCGCCGTGCCGCGGCGCAGCACCGCAGGCAGCAGGGCGTTCAAAGAGGCCGTCTCTTTTCGAAGCGGCGTAACGAGATGGGCGCTCAAAAGCCCAGTCTTAAATTTCTGTGCCGAAAGGTGGGTCAAAAACACACCGGGCATAAGTTCACTTCGGTTTTGCATTGGGGTTCCTCCTCAGTGTAATTTTCTTCTAATTGGTATAGTATACACCAAAATGGCGCTAATGAAAAGAGGGAATTGCAACAGCGGGACTTTCCGTGTATACTGAGGAAAGCAACAAGGAGGTATCCCTATGAACAAAACCTTCAAATTGGAAACTACATCGTTCTTTCTCCATATCTTCGCCATGGCGGCGATGCTGTGCGACCATCTGTGGGCTACCCTTGTACCGGGGAACGACTGGCTTACCTGCGTGGGGCGGCTGGCTTTCCCCATCTTCGCCTTTATGCTGGTGGAGGGCTATTCCCACACGAGAAATCTAAAGAAATACGCCCTGCGGCTGTTCCTCTTCGCCCTTCTCTCGGAAATTCCCTTTAACCTCATGACGGGTGGCAGCCTCTTCTATCCCCTCCATCAAAATGTCCTGTGGACATTCCTCATCTCCTTGGGTCTCGTTCACTGGAATGGAAAAATGCAGGGCAGAAAGCTGTGGCTGCGGATTTTGGTGGGCTGCGCCACGGTAATTATCGGCTATGTGGCGGGTCTCCTCACCATGGTGGACTATCTCCACGCGGGAATTTTGACGGTGCTGGTGTTCTACTTCTTCCGTCAGCGGAAGTGGTGGTGCTACCTCGGACAAGTTCTGTGCCTTTGGTATATCCACGCAGAAATGCTGGGCGGCTTTGGCTGGGACTTGGGCGCATTCTTCCTGCCGCGGCAGGCACTGGCGCTTCTCGCCCTTATCCCCATTTGGCTCTACCGCAGCAAACAGGGACACCACAGCCGCACGTTCCAGTACATCTGCTACGCTTTTTATCCCCTGCACCTGCTGATTCTTGGTTTGGCAATGAAGCTGTGAGTTCTCCCTTGACGAGTGTGTCTTGATAGGTGTATACTTTTTGTGTATTTATATTCATGAAGGAGTGACCGCCTATGACCGCCATCGAGCGCCGCAACGCCATTTATCAAGTTCTCTCCGCCGACACCCCTATTAGCGCCACGGCATTGGCAGGTCGCTTCGGTGTTACCCGTCAGGTGGTGGTGGGCGACATTGCCCTTCTCCGCGCCGAGGGTCGCAGCGTGATCGCCACGCCCCGTGGCTACATCATTCCCGTCCCCGACGGTTTTCTCCGCACCATTGCCTGCGTCCACAATGCAGCACAGACCCGTGACGAGCTCAACGCCATGGTGGACTGCGGCTGCACCGTCATCGATGTGGTGGTGGAGCATCCTGTCTACGGGCAGCTGACCGCGCCGCTGGCTATCTCCAGCCGCTACGATGTGGAGCAGTTCATCGAGAAGATGGCCTCCGCTTCCGCCTCTCCCCTGTCGGCTCTCACCGAGGGCATCCATCTCCACACCCTCTCCTGCCCCGATGCGCAGGTATTTGACCATCTCCGCGATAAGCTTCGTGAGATGGGGATGCTGTTTGAATAATTTCTCCTATTGACAAATTTTTCAAAGGTTTTATAATAGAGTGTATAGGTGTCAAGACACCTGTACACTCTACTTTTTGTGAGGTATAGAGAAATGAGTAAAGTCAAGGCGTTTTTGAAGCGGAAGGACATCGTTTTCTCCGCAAAGCGCTATTTTATCGATGCCATGTCCGCCATGGCGCAGGGTCTTTTCTGCTCGCTGCTGATCGGTACGATTATTAAGACGCTGGGTCAGCAGCTGAACCTCCCCTTCATGGTGGAGATGGGCGGCTTTGCCTCGGCAATGGCTGCGCCCGCTATGGCCATCGCCATCGGCTATGCGTTGAAAGCGCCGCCTCTGGTGCTGTTCTCCCTCGCCGCCGTGGGACAGGCTGCCAACACCATGGGCGGCAGCGGCGGCCCGCTGGCAGTGTTCTTCATCGCCATCATTGCCGCCGAGATCGGTAAGGCCATCAGCAAGGAGACGAAGGTGGATATTCTTGTGACCCCCTTTGTCACCATCTTTGCAGGTGTGGTGGTGTCCTACGCCATCGCGCCCCCTATCGGCGCTGTCGCCAACGCTTTCGGTACGCTGATTAACCACACCACGGCGCTGCAGCCCTTCTGGATGGGTATTGCCGTGTCGGTGCTGGTGGGTATCGCGCTGACCCTGCCTATCTCCTCTGCCGCCATCTGCCACACCCTCGGTCTTGTGGGTCTCGCTGGCGGCGCTGCCGTGGCGGGCTGCTGCGCCCAGATGGTGGGCTTCGCCGTTATGAGCTTTAAGGAAAACCGCTGGGGCGGCATCGTGTCTCAGGGTTTGGGGACCAGTATGCTGCAGATGGGCAACATTGTCCGCAATCCCCGCATTTGGATTCCCCCCACGCTGGCCTCTGCCGTCACTGGCCCCATCGCCACCTGCGTGTTCAAATTGCAGATGAACGGCGCGCCTGTGAACTCGGGTATGGGTACTTGCGGCCTCTGCGGCCCCATCGGCGTGTGGACGGGCTGGGTGGCACCCAGCGAGAAGGCTGTGGAAATGTTCAATACCGTTGCCATCTCCCCCACCGCTATGGACTGGATCGGCTTGCTGCTGATCGCCATCGTCCTCCCAAGTCGGATCGTAGCCATGTCGTTCTGTGGGCCAAGGAGTTGAAAAATGATGTTGTCTTCCTAAGACCGCTTGGCCTCCGACTTGGTTGGGCCCAGCGAGAAGGCTGTGGAAATGTTTAATGCTGTTGCCATCTCCCCCACCGCTATGGACTGGATCGGCTTGCTGCTGATCGCCATCGTCCTCCC
>JAZQMH010000022.1:0-6006 GCA_045543255.1 Vescimonas sp. | reverse complement strand
TCCTTGCGGGAGGCCTCCTGCTGCAAGGTGGAGGTGGTAAAGGGAGGCGAGGGAGAGCGCTGCTTATCGCTGCGCTTGACGGAGGTGACGGCAAAGGCCGCACCCTGCAGCGCCTCGGTGATCTCGCGGACTTCTTGCTCGTTGGACAGCTCCTTCTTCTTGCCGCCCACGCCGTAATAATGTGCCTTAAAGGGGGCGGTCAGCTCCTTTTGCAGCAGGGCGTCCAGCGTCCAGTACTCCTGGGGGACGAACTCGGCAATTTCGCGGTCGCGGTCATCCACCATGCGGGTCGCCACGCTCTGAACGCGGCCTGCCGACAGGCTGGGACGGATCTTCTTCCACATAATGGGGCTGATCTGATAACCCACCACGCGGTCGAGGATGCGGCGTGCCTGCTGGGCATCCACCAAGTCCATGTCGAGGCTGCGGGGATTTGCCACCGCCTCGGTGACCACCTTACGGGTGATCTCGTCAAAGGTCACGCGGCGGGACTTGGCCTCGGGCAGGTCAAGGAGCGCCTGCAAATGCCAGGAAATGGCCTCACCTTCGCGGTCAGGGTCGGTGGCGAGATAGACGGTGTCGCTCTCTTTTGCCGACTTCTTCAGCTCACGGATGATCTCTTCCTTGCCGCGAATGGGCTTATATTCGGGGGTAAAATCGTTCTCAATATCCACGCCGATGGTGCTCTTGGGCAGATCACGGAGATGACCCATGCAGGCCTTCACCGTGTAGTCCGTACCCAGATACTTGCCAATGGTCTTGGCCTTGGCGGGAGACTCCACGATCACCAGATGTTTTTTACTCATGCTTCCTCTTCCTCATGCTTTTCTTCAATATGTACCGTGCGGATGAAGCCACGCCCGCCTGTGGTGGCGGCATAGCCTGCGATCTCTAGCATGGTCAGCGCCGACAGCACCCGATGCACGGGCAATTCCAGCTCCACGGCGATATCGTCGCTGATGCGGGAGGCATCCTCACGCAAACTTTGCAGCACCTGCTGCTGATCCTGATCCAGCGCCGCCAAGTCCTCCTTTGACAAGGCAGGCAGCGTGGGAACTTCTGCTTCTTTTTCTTCCACTTTCTTGGCCTTTTCCCTCTTCGGCTCGCCGGAAGCGGCGGGCAGATCGGGCATGGGCTTCACTTTTGGACGTAGTTTATGGGGATAGCGGCTCTCGTATTCCCCCAGAATGTCCCAGCCGCAACTCACCAGTCCCGCACCCTCGCGGATCAGCTGATGACAGCCTGCGCTCTCCTTGGCGAAGATGGGGCCGGGGACGGCGAACACCTCTCTGCCCTGCTCGGCAGCGGCAGCCGCCGTAATGAGGGCACCGGACTTCTCCGGCGCTTCCACCACCAGTGTCGCCACACTAAGACCGCTCATAATGCGGTTACGGTGAGGGAAATGCCAGCTTCTCGGCTCCATCTCCGGCGGATACTCGGAAAGGAGCACGCCTGTGGCTGCCACATCCTCGTAGAGACGACGGTTTTCCTTCGGATACACCACATCCACACCGCCGCCCAACACGCCGCAAGTAAAGCCACCGAACCGCAGCGCACCCTCCATGGCGGCGGCGTCAATGCCCCGTGCCATGCCGGAGATTACCATGCCGCCCTGCTGGGTGATCTCATAGCCCAACTCCTGAGCGCAGCGGATGCCGTAAGGGGTGCAGCCTCGGGTGCCCACCACCGCAACGGCAGCCTCCTCGTCAAAGAGGGGCATTTTGCCCTTGCCGTAGAGGAGCAGGGGCGGGTGATAGATATTCTTCAAACGCTGGGGGAAGAGGGCATCGGCATAGGTCACCACGAAGATCTCCTTCTTGCCGCACTTCTCCAAGATCCGCTCCGCCTCATCGAGGGAGCGGTTCTCCAGCGCCGCCAGTTCTTCCTTCTTAATGTCCTTCACCAGCGCAAGGTCGCCCTTGTCGGCGAAGTAAACATCCTCCGGCGAGGAAAACGCCTGCAACAGCCGCAGCCGCGTATCTTCGCTCACGCCCGTCAGTGTGGTCAGCCACACCCAGTATTTCAATGCTGCCATGTTCCTCACCGTCCTCTCGTTTCGAAGTCGTTCTTACTCGTTTCTGAAGCTCTCCCACAGCAGTACTGCCGCCGCCACCGCCGCATTCAGCGACTCGCAGCGATTAGACATGGGGATCTTCAGCGTCTTATCGCACCGCGCCAGCACGCCCTCACTCAAACCGCGCCCCTCACTGCCGATGGCAATGGCACAGCGGCTAAGGTCAGCCTCCCGGGCATCCACCGTGTCCTCACGGAGCGCCGTACCGTACAGGGGCAGGTCGCTCCGCTGCAGCAGGGGGAACAGCTCCTCCGCCGTCAGCGTATAGATGTCGCGGCGGAACACCGCACCCATCGAGGCGCGGGTGGTCTTGACGCTCCACGGGTCGGCGCAACCCTCCAAGAGCAGCAACCCATCGAAGTCAAATGCGTCCAGCGTCCGCAAAATCGTACCCACATTGCCGGGGTCTTGCACCCCATCTAAGACCACATACCGCCGTCCCGTCAGCTTTTCGGGCAGGACGCTATGAGGCAAACGGCAAGTGAACAGCGCCCCCTGTGGCGTTTTCATGGGGGAGATGGAGGCCATCACATCGCGGGGGATCTGCACCATCCGCTCACACTTGGGCAGGGTGTCGGGGATCATGTCCTCGCTGAGGGCTACTTCCACGATCTCCGCGCCCCAGCGGACAGCCTCACCAAGGAGCTTGGGACTGTCGCAGAGAAAAAGCCCCGTCTCGCGGCGGTAAGCACCATCACTTCCCAGCTTTTTCATATGCTGCATCAGCGGATTTGTCCGCGCCGTAATTCGTTCCATAAGCCCCTCCTTTCGCCGTCCGTCAGGCCGCCAATTCTCGAATTTTTTCCTAAAATTGTGGTATATACATTATAAATATATTACATAGGTCTTTTTACCATAACACAGCCCCTATTGAAAAGTCAATACACCATTTCAAAACAAAAATTCGCAGCACCCGCCAAGGGCACTGCGAATCTTCAAAATTTTCTCTTTCTCACATGATGCCGCGCCTCGTCTGCATCTTGAACAGGAGGGTCATAAACTCCTTGTGGACGGGGAGGAATTGTCCATCGTCGATCATCGCCAGCACTTCTTTTTCCGTAGCCCACTTCGCCGCCGACACTTCCCCCACTTGCAGCGTCAAGTCCTCTGCCTTGCCATCCCAGCGGGCGGCATAGATGTCGTGGAGGTGTCCTTCATAGTAGAGGGTCAGCAGCTTTACGAAGGCATCCTCGGGCAACTGCAGCCCCAGTTCCTCCCCTGTTTCGCGGACAACCGCGGCGAGGCTGCTCTCCCCCGCCTGTACTGCGCCCCCAGCGGATACATCCCAGTGGCCGCCCATGGTTTTCTCGGCGCTCCGCTGCTGAATCAGCAAGTGCCCATCAGAGGAGAACACGCAGGCGAACACCACCATCTTGTTCTCCCCCATACCAATCGGCGCATACCGCTCCACGGTGCGACCCGTTTTCACGAATTCACTTTTGTAAACATCCATCCGCTCCATATCGGCACCTCGCAGCCTTTTTTCTAATGATAGCACAGAAACAGGACAGATGGAAGAATCAGCATGACTTTTATTCTCGCTTATCTCGCAATTCTCTGTCAATCTCCTCAACCTGCCGCTGCAAGCGCTCTATCCCCTTTGCAAGCCTCTTACGCCGCAGTAAGAGCTGATCCTCTCTTGACAACTGCCATCGTTTCCCCGCGTAGTCGCAGTTATAGCACTCCTTTTCTTGACAGCTCGCGCACTCCACAGGCAAACGCTTTACTTCTACCCACTCCATTTTCCTCTCCCTCTTTCCCCGGAATAGTGATATATCACTATTCTACCACATTTTTTGGAGTTAGTGAAGTATCACTAATACGTAATCCTTATTTTGTTTATCATATTAGTGATAAATCAGCCGAGGATGGTGGACTATGAATACAGCGCAGACAATTGCATATCGAATTCGTCAACTGTGCAAAGAGCGTGGTATTACGCCCAATGGGCTGAGTAATTTGGCTGCTGTGCCGCAATCGACGATTAAAAGTATTCTAAATGGAGAGAGTCAAAATCCCGGCAGCGTCACCATCAAGAAGTTGTGTGATGCCTTTGAAATCACCTTAGGTGAGTTCTACAGCACGCCCGAGTTCGATGCATTGGAGCAGGAAATTAAATAATACATGAAAAAGCACTGCCTTTCGGCAGTGCTTTTTATTTCAAATATTTTCTCTTAGTCCAGAGGCTTCATGGTGGGGAACAGGATCACATCGCGGATGGAATCGGTGCCGCACAGCATCATGGAGCAGCGGTCGATACCGAAGCCCAGACCGCCCGTGGGAGGCATACCGTATTCCAGAGCCATGACGAAATCGTCATCCATCATGTCGGCTTCCTCATCGCCTGCGGCGCGCTTTTCAGCCTGTGCCTTGAAGCGCTCGTACTGGTCGATGGGGTCGTTCAGCTCGGAGAAGGCGTTGCCCATCTCGCAGCCGCAGATGAAGGCCTCGTAACGCTCGGTGAGGTAGGGATCAACAGGGCTGCGCTTGGCAAGGGGGCTGGCCTCCACGGGATACATGGTGACGAAGGTGGGCTGCACCAAGGTGTCCTCCACCTTCTGATCGAAGGTCTCATACAGGGCGTTGCCCCAAGTGGCGGGCACGCCGTCCATATCCACGCCAACGCTCTTAGCCAGCTTCACAGCGGCCTCGCCATCGCCCTCGATGGCCATAAAGTCAGCACCGGTGACCTCCTTGACGGCATCGGCCATGGTCACGCGCTTCCAGCCGGGGGTCAGATCGATGTCGTTGCCCAGCCACTGCACCTTGTAAGTGCCCAAAATCTCCATAGCAGCGCCGGAGAGAATAGCCTCGAGGATATCCATCATGCCGTCGAGGTTGGTGTAGGCCTGATACAGCTCACAGGTGGTGAACTCGGGGTTGTGCTTGGTGTCCATTCCCTCGTTGCGGAAGATGCGGCCCACCTCGTACACGCGCTCCATGCCGCCCACGATAAGGCGCTTCAGGTGCAGCTCGGTAGCGATACGCATGTACATATCGATGTCCTGTGCGTTGTGATGGGTGATGAAGGGACGGGCATTGGCGCCGCCGGCGATGGGGCTGAGAACGGGAGTCTCCACCTCCATGAAGCCGAGGCTGTCGAGATAACGGCGCAGATAGGAAACGAACTTGCTGCGGATCTCGAAGTTGCGCTTACTTTCGGGGTTCACGATCAGGTCCACATAGCGCTGACGATAACGGATCTCCTTATCGGTCAAGCCGTGGAACTTCTCGGGCAGGGGACGCAGGGACTTGCTCAGCAGGGTGATCTCCTTGGCACGGACGGACATCTCGCCGCGCTGGGTGCGGAACACGTCACCCTCGATACCCACGATATCGCCGATGTCGTACTTCTTGAAACGATCGTAGTTCTCCTCGTCCATCTCATCGCGGCGAGCGTAGAGCTGGATGCGGCCGGACTTATCCTGCACGTCGCAGAAAGACACCTTGCCCATGCCGCGCTTGGACATGAGGCGGCCTGCGATACGGACAACAGTGCCCTCCATGGCATCAAAGTTGTCCTTGATGTCCTGTGCGTGATGAGAAACCTCAAAACGGGTAATGGTAAAGGGATCGCGGCCCTCCTCCTGCAGCGCCTTCAGCTTATCGCGGCGGATCTGCAGCAATTCATTCAGCTCCTGCTGAGGGGCGGCGTTGTTGACATTGTTATTCTCTGCCATAGTATAATGCTCCTTAATTTAGGTTATCTTTCGATCTTCTCAACGCGATAGCGCATGCTGCCGCGGGGGGCTTCCACCGTCACGGTGTCGCCCTCTTTTGCGCCCATGAGGGCCTTGCCGAAGGGGGAATCCTCGGAGATCTTCTTCTCCATAACGTTGGCCTCCTGAGAGCCCACGATGCTGTAGGTCATCACGGCCTCGTCGCCCAGACGCACCACGGTCACGCGGCTGCCGATGGACACCTTGCCCAGA
>JAZQMH010000021.1:0-5205 GCA_045543255.1 Vescimonas sp. | reverse complement strand
TCGACAACGGCCGCCGTGGTCGTCCCGTCACCGGCGCCAATAACCGTGCCCTCAAGTCCCTCAGCGATATGCTGAAGGGTAAACAGGGTCGCTTCCGTCAGAACCTGCTGGGTAAGCGCGTGGACTACTCCGGCCGTAGCGTTATCGTTGTCGGCCCGGAGCTTAAGATCTACCAGTGCGGCGTGCCCAAGGAGATGGCAGTGGAGCTGTTCCGTCCCTTCATCATGAAGAAGCTGGTGGAGGACGGCAACGCCAACAACATCAAGTCCGCCAAGAAGATGGTGGATAAGGGCCGCACCGAGGTGTGGGATGCTCTGGACGAGATCATCAAGGATCATCCCGTCATGCTCAACCGCGCACCTACTCTGCACCGCCTCGGTATTCAGGCCTTCGAGCCTGTGCTGGTGGAGGGTCGCGCTCTGAAGCTTCATCCTCTGACCTGTACCGCCTTTAACGCCGACTTCGACGGCGACCAGATGGCTATCCATGTCCCCCTGTCCGCTGAGGCACAGGCTGAGGCACGTCTGCTGATGCTCTCTGCCAACAACCTGCTCCGTCCTCAGGACGGTGGCCCTGTGGCAGTGCCTACGCAGGATATGGTGCTGGGTTCTTACTATCTGACCTTCGAGCGCTTCGAGAACGGCTACTCTCAGCTGGTGAACGACGAGTACTGGCCCGAGGGCGTGGACTTCGCTCTGGCAGGCAAGAGCTACGACGAGCTCACCGACGAGGAGAAGGCCTCTGTCCGCCTCAATGTCTACGGCAGCGAGGACGAGGTCATGCTGGCCTACAACGAGCACGTGATCGGTGTCCACCAGCCCATTTTGGTGCGTGTGGAGAAGGAGTTGAACGGCGAGAAGGTTCGCGGTCTTGTCCGCATTACCGCAGGCCGTATCATCTTCAACCGCAACGTGCCTCAGAATCTGGGCTTTGTCAAGCGCTTTGACGCTGAGGGCAATCCCACCGATAAGTTCTTCGATTACGAGATCGCCGATGTCTGCGGCAAGAAGCTGCTGGGCAAGATCGTTGACCGTACCATCAAGCAGTATGGTTTCACGCTGGCTGCCGAGGTGCTGGACAACATCAAGGCCACCGGTTATCGCTATTCTACCCGCGGTTCTATCACCATCTCCATCGCCGACATGACGGTGCCCGAGAAGAAGTACACCCTCATTGCCGAGACCGAGCAGCGCGTGCTGGACATCGAGGAGCAGTACAACATGGGCTTCATCACCGACGAGGAGCGCTACAAGCTGGTGGTTCGCGAGTGGGAAAAGACCACCGACGATGTCACCAACGCACTGACCGACAACATGGATCGCTACAATCCCATCTTCATGATGGCAGATTCCGGCGCCCGTGGTTCTATGAAGCAGATCCGTCAGCTGACCGGTATGCGTGGTCTGATGGCCAACACCGCCGGTAAGACCATCGAGATCCCCATCAAGGCCAACTTCCGTGAAGGTCTGAGTGTGCTGGAGTACTTTACCTCCAGCCGTGGTGCCCGTAAGGGTCTGGCCGATACGGCTCTGCGTACCGCTGACTCCGGTTACCTGACCCGCCGAATGGTGGACGTGTGCCAGGATGTCATCATCCGCGAGGATGACTGCGGCGTGGAGAAGGGTATCCTCGTTGGCGAGATCAGCGAGGGCGGTCAGGTCATCGAGCGCTTTGCCGACCGTGTCCGCGGCCGTTTCGCCGTGGCAGATATCTGCAAGCCCGGTACCGATGAGGTGCTGGTGTCCAAGAACAAGATGATGACCGAAGAGGACGCCGCTCTGCTGGAGAGCTTCGATATCCACACTGCCGAGATCCGCACCGTGCTGACCTGCCGCGCTCACAGCGGTATCTGCGCCAAGTGCTACGGTATGAACCTTGCTACCTCCAAGCCCGTTGGCCCCGGCGAGTCTGTCGGTATCATTGCCGCACAGTCCATCGGTGAGCCCGGTACCCAGCTGACCATGCGTACGTTCCACACCGGCGGCGTGGCCGGCGGGGATATTACTCAGGGTCTTCCCCGAGTGGAGGAGCTGTTCGAGGCCCGTAAGCCCAAGAAGATGGCTACCATCGCCGAGATCGGCGGTAAGGTCCGCTTCGAGGAGGCTACCAAGGGCAGCCTGCTGAACATCATCGTCACTGCTGACGATGGCGATACCCGCACCTATGCCGTGCCTCACACCGGTCTGCTGGTGTCTGATGGTGAGGTCATCGAGAAGGGCCGCCAGCTGCAGGATGGTGCGCTGAACCCCCACGACGTGCTGCGTATCCGCGGCGCAAGTGCCGTTCACAACTACCTCATTCAGGAAGTTCTGAAGGTTTACCGTCAGCAGGGCGTTGACATCAACGATAAGCACATCGAGGTCATCGTCCGTCAGATGATGCGTAAGGTCCGCGTGGAAGAGGCCGGCGATACCCGCCTGCTGTCCGGCGCTATGACCGACATCCTCGAGGTGGAGGACGCCAACGCCGAGATCCGTCAGCGCAACGCTAACGGCGAGGTGAACGAGAACGGCGAGCCCCTGCAGGAGGCCGTGTACACCCAGGTGCTGATGGGTATTACCAAGGCATCTCTGGCTACCGACTCTTGGATGTCCGCCGCATCCTTCCAGGAGACCACCAAGGTCCTCACCGAGGCCGCTATCAAGGGTAAGGTGGACCGCCTTGTGGGCCTGAAGGAGAACGTCATTATCGGTAAGCTGATCCCCGCCGGCGCAGGCCTCAACGCCTATCGCCAGCTGGCTGAGGAGATGGTTCCTCAGACGGAAGTGGTGGTGGAGGAGGAAGAGAGCACGCCCCGCGAGGTGGTGTTCAGCAACTCCGTGGCCGCCGCTAACGTGGACTAAACCTTGCTAACACGTTATCAGATTAAAGCAAAAGACGCCCTTTGGGGCGTCTTTTTGCTGAAATGTGCCATAATTTCGGGAATCTGCGCCGAAAAGTGGAAATCTCTGTATTGCACACAAAAAAGAGGCGTTTTTCAGTAAAAAGCACAAAATTTTCTCCGAATTTACTTGACGCGGTGACTTGGCTATGATATAATCCTAAATTGCGCGGGAATGCGCACGAAAGCGCTGCGGAAGGGCGTTTCCCGCACTTTATCTGAGGAGATCGGTGTATGGAAAGACTGTCCGGAAGCGAAAAAGTGGTGGGCCTCAAGCAGGTGCGCCGCGCCGTGACGGGCGGCAGTGTGAACCTTGTGTTCCTCGCCTGTGACGCCGATCCCCGCCTGACCGAATCGCTGGAAGAACTGTGCAGCGAGCACGGTGTGGCCACGGTGTGGGACTACACCATGGCACAGCTTGGCAAGGCCTGCGGTATCGCCGTGGGGACTGCCGCCGCCGCTGTGGCGGTAAAATGAGTTCCTTACAGAATAAACTTGCGTTATTCTGAGGAAAATATAGGGAGCGAATCCCGAAAAATTTTCAAGAAAGGAGTACCTATTGCATGCCTACTTTTAATCAGCTGGTGAAGCAGGGCCGTAAGCAGGCTACTTACAAGTCCAACTCTCCCGCTATGCAGAAGGGCCTGAACACTCTGAAGAACAAGGAGACCAACCTGTCCTCCCCTCAGAAGCGTGGCGTCTGCACCGCAGTGAGAACCGCAACCCCCAAGAAGCCTAACTCCGCTCTGCGTAAGATCGCTCGTGTCCGTTTGACCAACGGTTACGAGGTCACCGCTTACATCCCCGGTGTGGGTCATTCTCTGCAGGAGCACTCTGTGGTCATGATCCGCGGCGGTCGTGTTAAGGACCTCCCCGGTGTGCGTTATCACATCATCCGTGGTACGCTGGATACCCAGGGCGTCCAGGGTCGTATGCAGGGCCGTTCCAAGTACGGTGCCAAGCGTCCCAAGCAGAAGTAAGCGATCACACCCAAGCATTAAAACAGCGCTTTGCCGAAAAGGTACTTATCTATATACCTCTTTGGCAGGCCGTACAGTGTATCGGACACGCCGATACGCTGAGTACCTATGAAATCATATTATTATGAAGGAGGGAAGCAAAGTGCCCAGAAGAGGTAATGTTCCCAAGAGAGAGATCCTGCCGGATCCTATGTACAACTCCGTGCTGGTGACCAAGCTGGTTAACAGCATCATGTTGGACGGTAAGAAGGGCGTGGCTCAGAAGGTGGTCTACGGTGCTTTCGATATCATCAAGGCCAAGACTGAGAAGGAGCCCCTGGAAGTTTTTGCACAGGCTATGGAGAATATCATGCCCAGCCTGGAAGTTAAGGCCCGCCGTGTCGGCGGTGCTACCTATCAGGTCCCCATGGAAGTTCGTCCCGCTCGTCGTCAGACCCTGGGTCTGCGCTGGCTGACCAACTACTCCCGCGCACGCGGTGAGCGCACCATGGCTGAGCGCCTGGCAGGTGAGATCATGGACGCCGCCAACAACACCGGCGCTGCCGTGAAGAAGCGTGAAGATACCCACAAGATGGCCGAATCCAACAAGGCATTCGCCCACTTCCGTTGGTAATCTCACTCAACCCTACGTTATAGAAAGAGGAGAACGTTATGCCGAGAAAGGTTACACTGGAAAATACGAGAAATATCGGCATCATGGCTCACATCGATGCAGGCAAGACCACGACCACAGAGCGTATTCTGTACTACACCGGCGTCAACTACAAGCTGGGCGAGACCCACGAGGGTACCGCCACGATGGACTGGATGGAGCAGGAGCAGGAGCGTGGTATTACCATCACCTCCGCCGCTACCACCTGCTACTGGAGTGGTTCTGCACAGCAGTTCCCCCAGACCCGTATCAACATCATTGACACCCCCGGCCACGTGGACTTTACCGTGGAGGTGGAACGTTCTCTGCGCGTGCTGGACGGCTCTGTGACCGTGATGTGCGCCAAGGGCGGTGTTGAGCCCCAGTCCGAGACTGTGTGGCGTCAGGCTGACCACTACCGTGTCCCCCGTATGATCTACGTCAATAAGATGGATATCACGGGCGCTGATTTCTATCATGTGCTGGACATGGTGCACGAGCGTCTGAAGGCCAATGCCGTGCCTATTCAGCTGCCCATCGGTAAGGAGGATACCTTTCGCGGTATCATCGAGCTGGTGGAGATGAAGGCTGATATTTACTACGACCAGCTGGGTAAGGATGTCCGCGTGGAGGAGATCCCCGAGGATATGATGGACCTGGCTCTGGAGTATCGCGAGAAGATGCTGGATGCCATTACCATGTTCGATGAAGAG
>JAZQMH010000020.1:0-18039 GCA_045543255.1 Vescimonas sp. | reverse complement strand
GAAGACCATCACCGCCGTGACGAAGAAATTTTATGTTAACTGGGATGAGGCGGCGTACCGCCGCTATATGGCCCTGTTTGCCCTCGATGAAAATAAGCGGGTGGATCAGCTGTCCAACGGTATGCGGGTAAAGTTTCTCATCGCACTGGCGCTGAGCCATCACGCCAAGTTGTTGATCCTCGATGAGCCTACCAGCGGCCTCGATCCCGTGTCGCGGGACGAGTTGGTGCAGCTATTTAAGGCACTGGTGGCGGATGGGCAGCGGAGCGTTCTCTTCTCCACCCACATCACCTCGGACTTGGAAAAATGCGCCGATGCCATCGTCTACATCAAGGAGGGCAAGGTGTATCAAGCCGCCTCTATGCAAGAATTTATGTCAACCAACGCAGACAAGGGCGCAACGCTGGAGGACATCATCGTTGCCATTGAAAGGAGGGCGTGGGATGAGCGCGCTTTTATATAAACAGTTCCGCTTGGTGTGCCACCCCATGACATGGGTGTTCGCCTTTTTTGGGGTCATGCTGCTGATCCCCGCCTACCCCTACACGGTGGCCTTCTTCTATGTGACGCTGGGACTCTTTTTCTCCTTCATGCAGGGACGGGAACAGCGGGACACGGATTTTTCCGCGTTGCTGCCTGTGCGGAAGCGGGACACCGTTATCGCCGCCACTGCGTTCTGCGCCATTGTGGAGTGTGCCGCGCTGGTGATCACCGTGCCTTTTGCCGCCATTGGGGCGAAAATCAACCCCCACGGCGGCAATCCCGTGGGATTGGACTGCAATTTCGCCCTCTTCGCGGCGGCACTGCTGATTTTCGCCGTGTTTAACGCCGCTTTCCTCCCCGCTTTCTATCGCACGGGGTATAAGGTGGGCACCTCCTACCTCAAGGCTATGATCCCCACGGCGGTGGTGATGCTCCTTTGTGAAGCACTGCCCCACTTCCCCACTCTACAGTGGCTCAACGACACCACGGCGGTGGGGAATCTCAAGCAGCTGCCCCTGCTGTTGGGCGCGCTGGCGATTTACATCGCCGCACTTCCCCTCACCGCCCGCGTGGCGGCGAGGAAATATGAGAAGGTGGATTTATAAAGCAAAAAAGCACCCTTGTGGGTGCTTTTTTCTCATACGTCAATATTCGTTATGTCAACCACTTCAAGGGGCAGGTCGGCAAGTTGGGGAAGGAATTGGGCGAGGGTGCGGGGGGCGGCGATGAGGGCTTCTTTCTCGGGGCGGTGGAGGTGCTTTTTGATGGCGTATTCCACTTTTGCGGCGGCTGTCTTTTCGCCGCAGTGCCACGCGGCGGCAATCCCCTCGGGCGGGTGGCTGCGGGTGAACTTCGCGCCCTTGCCGCTGAGATGGAGGCGATAGCGGCGGGCAATATCGGTGGTGAGGCCTGTATAGTACACATCGCCGCGACAGCGGAGCATATAGACAAAGTATGCGCTCATGTTCTCCCACCTCCCTCGTTTTCCCCATTTTACCCGAAACTCCTTGCATTGGCAACGGCTGTGTGATAAAATTTTAAGTTGGAAATTTCAAAAGAACGGAGAGCGAACCATGGATTTGTTTGAACGGTCTTTACACTATATGCTGGAGATCATGCAGGGCAAGCGCACGCCGCCCGCGGGCATGAACATCACTGCCGAGGACGAGGAAGAGCGGGCCCGCCAAGTGGGTGAGCAGGCCGCCGCCATGGGCGTGGAGGCGCTCGTCCGCGCCTGCGCCGCGCAGGATGGGGAGGAACTGCCCGAGGAGTTGTTTGCCCAAGATCCGCCCCTCAGCAACGAGGGCAACGCCGTGCAGTACTTTGTGAAAAAAGATGGCGCAGAGGATGCGCCCGCTGAGGAAAGCGCACCCGACCCCGACAAGGGCAAGCACGCCTTTGAGGTGTTCCTCGACTGTTTGGCGCTTGAGGATAACTTGATCGTCTACCTCATTGAGGTGCTGAAAAACCGCGATTGGGCGGAGTTTAACAAGCTCTCCCGCATCACCACCAACATGGACTTAGACCCCGAGGAGTTCCTCTACTGGCTGGGACACCGTGAGGACTACGCCGAGGAGGAAGAGCAGGTCTGCGCCGTGCTGATGGATCGGTGCTTGGGACGGCTCTTGAGCGAGGGCAAGACGGAGACAGTGGCGGCACTGCTGAGCGGCGACGAGGCCACCTTCAACGCCTTCCGCTGTGAAGCGCCCGAATTGGTACACCTGCCCCAAGCCACCTACGAGTGGTACTGCCGCAACTACTTAGATCGGGATTACCCCGTCCGCGCCCTCATGCGGTGGAACGGCGTGGACTTCGATACAACGAGAGGATAAAATAATTATGTCAACTAAAAGCATGTACGCCCAGATGGGCGTTTCGGATAAGGTGCTTGCTTTCGGCGAGAAGGTGCTGGAGGAGTTGCGCGGGCAGTTTGGCCGCATTGACGCTATCGCCGAGCATAACCAAGCCAAGGTGATTGCCGCCATGCAGGAGAACAATTTGGCGGCGCGGCACTTCAATCTCTCCACGGGCTACGGCTACGATGATGAGGGCCGCGACAACTTGGAGAACGTCTACGCCTCCGTGTTCCACACCGAGGCGGCGCTGGTGCGCCCCCAAATCACCTGCGGCACTCACGCACTGACGCTGGCGCTCAGCGCCAACCTCCTGCCGGGGGATGAACTCCTCTCCCCTGTGGGTGCGCCCTACGACACCTTGGAGGGCGTGATCGGCATCCGTCCCACGGTGGGGTCTCTGGCCGAGTATGGCGTCACCTATCGACAGGCTGACCTCCTGCCCGATGGCACCTTTGACTATGAGGCTATCGGCAAGGCCATCAATGAAAAGACGAAGCTCATTACCATTCAGCGTTCCAAGGGCTACGCCACCCGCCCCAGTTTTTCTGTGGAGCAGATTGGGGAGCTGATTGCTTTCTGCAAACAGTGTAAACCCGACGTCATCTGCATGGTGGATAACTGCTACGGCGAGTTCGTGGAGGAGCTTGAACCCAGTGATGTGGGGGCAGACATGGTGGTGGGCAGCCTTATTAAGAACCCCGGCGGCGGCCTTGCCCCCACAGGCGGCTATATTGCAGGGCGCAAAGACCTCATTGAGCGCTGCGGCTATCGCCTCACCGCTCCCGGTCTCGGTCGTGAGGTGGGCTCGAATCAAGGCATCCTCACCGCCTTCTATCAAGGTCTGTTCCTCGCCCCCACGGTGGTGTCGGGCGCTGTGAAGGGTGCGGTGTTCGCCGCCGCCTGCTATGAAAAGCTGGGGTTCCGCGTGATTCCTGCCTCTACGGAGATTCGCCGCGACATTATCCAAGCGGTGGAACTGGGCAGCGCCGAGGGTATGGTGGCCTTCTGCAAGGGCATTCAAGCCGCCGCACCTGTGGACAGCTACGTGACCCCCATTCCCGCACCTATGCCGGGGTATGAGTCCGATGTCATTATGGCGGCGGGCGCATTCGTGCAGGGCTCGTCCATTGAACTGAGCGCCGATGGCCCTATCCGTCCCCCCTACGCCGTGTATTTCCAAGCCGGTCTCACTTGGTATCACGCCAAGCTGGGCATCCTCATGAGCTTGCAGAAGATGCTGGAAGCAGGCTTGATTGCGCTGTAATTCCATAGGAAAAACCCGCCTCAGACGAGGCGGGTTTTCTGGCTTTACTTTCAATATTATGTTAACTAACTTAGGCTTCCAGTTTGTCGAAAATCGGCCACAGGAGGGCTTGGTTGAGCCAAGAGAGCATGGCGTAGCCGAAGAGCACCCACATGATGCTCAATACGTACAGCACCGTACCCGACAGGAGGCAGGCGGCGATGGGGATGCCCCAAATGACGAAGATCGCCAGCACGCGGGGCAGGTTGCCGATTGCCAATAAAAAGGCGTTCTTCACATGGGTGGCGCTGCGGTTTTCATAGCGGGCGCACAGGGGGAACAGCAGCACCGCCACCATGGCGCAGACCTGAAGACCGAGGGTGGCGATCATGCGCCACAGACCCGAGGGAACGACCAGCAAGTCCACCACGCACAAGGCGACAAAGGGCAGCAAAATGAGCCAAGCGAGGGTGGCGGTCTTAAAATTGGCGGTGAAGGTCTTGAAAAAGAGGGGCAGCAGCTTGTTGTCATCGCCCTTTTGCATCTTTTGAATGCAGCCGTAAAGGGCGGCAGAGGATGCGCCGAAGGTAATGACGGGGATGGAGCAAAGGAGGAACAGCACGTTCAGCAGCACCATGCGGCCTACCCAATCCATGGCGCGGGCAAAGACGCCATCGGGGTCAAACAATCCTTTTAACATACCAGTTCTCCAAAGGTGTGAGGAACTTCCTCACCTGCGAGGACGCGGCAAGCACCTGCTGCCAGCGCCTCCATCTCAAACTCGCCCGCCATCACCTCAATGGGGGCAATGAAGGAGAGCTTGTCGGTGAGATACGTGGTAACATACTGACTGTGGGCGATGCCGCCGGTGAGGATGATGCGGTCAATGTTGCCGCCGGCACCTGCCGAGAGTGCGCCGATGCTCTTGGCAACGCCGTAGAGCATGGCCTCGTAGACCTCCTTGGCCTTCTCGTCACCTTCACGGATGCGGGCCTCCACCTCTTGGGCAGAGCTTGTGCCCAGGTGGGCTTTGAGACCGCCTGCGCCCCGCACCAGCTTCATCAGCTCCCCCTTGGTGTACTCACCGGAGAAGCAGAGTTCAATGAGATCCTGTGCCGCCAAGCCGCCGCAGCGCTCGGGGGCGAACATCAGCTCATCGTCGCGGATGCCGTCCACCATCTTGCCGCCAACGAAGAGACGAACGCTGCCGCCGCCACCTAAGTGGCACACCACGAAGCGGCATTCCTCGAAGGGCTTGTGGAGAATTTCGGCGGCGCACTTCATGGCCATGGCGCGGGTATTGAGGGTGTGGCCGATCATCTGACGGCGGATCATGGGCATACCGGTAATGCGGGCCATATCCACCATCTCATCCACAGCCACACTATCGTAAATATAGGCGGGGATGCCCTGTGCCTTGGCGATACCGTAGGCGATGACGCAGCCCAAGTTGGAGGCGTGTGCGCCGTGGACAACGCCGTAGAGGTAGTTGCACATCTCTTCATCCACCACAAAGGCACCGGAGGGAGAAGGCGGCAGCTGACCGCCGCGGGCACAGACGGCATGGAGACTATCCAGCGCCACTTCTTTTTCCGCCAGCACCTGCTCGATGCAGCTGCGGCGGAAGTCCACCTGATCCATGATGGCGGCAAAGGGGGCTAAGTCCTCGGCGCTGTGGCGCAGCGTCTCTTGGAAAAGGCGATTTCCCCCTTCAAACAGGGCAATTTTCGTAGAGGTAGAGCCGGGATTGATGACAAGTACACGATAGTCCATGGTCACTGCTCCTTTCTGCGGTTGGCGGTTGGATTATTGCGCTAAAACAATGTTTTACACAAGGGTTTTATTGTCCAGTCATGGCGCGCATGACTTCAAACTCCTGTCCGTTCAGGGTCTTCATCATGGAAAGACCCTCGTCGATGTCCATGGCGATAATCTCGTTGTTGCGGTCGATGACCACCTTGTTGGTGCCGCCCTCGGCGAGGACGCGGACAGCTTCGTGACCCATGCGGGTGGCAAGCACGCGATCCTTGGCGGTGGGATCGCCGCCGCGCTGAATGTGACCGAGGATGGTGACGCGGGGATCGAGACCCAGCTTCTCGCGGATCTCCTCGCCCACTGCCATAGCGGAGGCAGCACCTTCCGCCACCACGATCATAAA
Organism: Vescimonas sp.; assembly: GCA_045543255.1. Taxonomy (GTDB): domain Bacteria; phylum Bacillota; class Clostridia; order Oscillospirales; family Oscillospiraceae; genus Vescimonas. Next base: position 12,299 of record JAZQMH010000020.1, on the reverse strand, counting down.
GTTGGTACGACCGCCGAGGCGAGCCTGACGGATCTTCTCGGCAACGTGTTCATCGAAATTATACTCCGTCTCCGGTACGAGGACGGCGGTAGCGCCGGTGGCAAGACCCACATAGAGGGCGAGATAGCCTGCGTGGCGACCCATGACCTCCACCACGGCGCAGCGCTCGTGGGACTGCATGGTGTCGCGGAGGCGGTCGATGCACTCCACGGCGGTGTTGGCAGCGGTGTCGAAACCGATGGTATAGTCGGTGCAGACGATGTCGTTATCAATAGTGCCGGGGATGCCCACCACGGCGATGCCGTGACGGCTCAAAGCCTGTGCGCCACGGAACGTACCGTCGCCGCCGATGGCAACGATGCCGTCGAGGCCCAACAGCTTACAGGTGGCGGCGGCCTTCTTCTGCCCCTCCTCGGTGCGGAACTCGTCACTGCGGGCGGTGTAAAGAATGGTGCCGCCGCGATTGATGATGCGGCTGACGCTGGAGCCGTCCATCTGCACAAAGTCGCCGGTAATGAGACCCTGCCAGCCACGGCGAATACCGATGACCTCAATACCCCGCGCCAAGGCACTACGGACAACAGAGCGGATGGCGGCATTCATGCCGGGGGCGTCACCGCCGGAGGTGAGGACGCCAATACGCTTCACTGCATTCTGCATAGTAATCTATCTCCTTCGTAATGGGATAAAATATCCCTAGTCCAACGGGAATCGAACCCCTGTCGGTTTTCTTCGGGCGGATTTCCGCCCATACATTGTTATTGACCTTGACAATCCGTCAAGGATTCTCTGCGGCCAATGCCGCGTCTGGACGAAAATCCGCTCCGAAAAAACTGCGAAGCACATTCCAGCGAGGAATGTTTGTGGGATTTTGGCCGCAGAGGACGCCGCCTTGCTGGCGCAAGGCAAGGACGATAAGGCCAAAAGGACCGAACAGAACCGCTGGAATGCGGCAGGTATTCGACTCCCGTTGGACAATTTTCCAAATTAAGTATACCACGCTTTTCCCCGTAAGGCAACCGTTGAAATACGGTTGGGATTGTGCTATACTCTCTACAAGAGAATATCCCACAAGGAGGACAAATCATGCATCCCCAGTTTGAAGTGCTGACGCCCCGCTGGTTCAAGCGGGCATACGTATATACAGGCTCTATCGGCGAATTCCGCTACCGCTTTAAGCGGGGCAAGGGGGATGACCCGCTACAGGTGGCAGTCTACACCAACCTCTGCTATGAGGCCGCCGTGGATGTGGAGGAACGGGAGTTCCCCCTCAACGACGAAGGCGTGGAGGAAGTGAAGGCGTGGTTACAGGAGAAATACGAGGCGTATTGTCAAAAATGAGTGGGAAAGCGTGTCCGCGAGGGCACGCTTTTATTTTTTCTCTCCCCTCTTGACAGGCGTAGGGGTTTGTGTTACCATACATTTAACATTTAAGTTAATTGTTAAATGATTGGAGGCGATGGCATGGGCTTGCACGATACCATGCGGGCGCTGAGTGACCCCACACGGCGGGAAATTTTGCAGATGCTGAAGCGCGGCACTATGAGCGCAGGCGACTTGGCGGCGAAATTCGATATGTCGGCGGCGGCGGTGTCGCGGCATTTGGCGGTGCTGAAAGAGGCGGAACTGGTGCGGGATAAGCGCGAGGGAAAGTTTATCTACTACACCCTCAACGCCACGGTGCTGGAGGAAATTCTGCTGTGGGTAAAGGACTTGAGAGGAGATGACGACCATGTGGAAAACTTATAAAAAGACGATTATTTTGACCATTATTCTCATTCTGCTGCCTATGTTGGTGGGCGTGGTGCTGTGGGACAAATTGCCCGAAATGATGGTGACACACTGGGGTGTAAATAACGAGCCCAACGGCTGGATGAGCCGCCCTATGGCGGTGTTCGGTCTGCCCATCATCTGCGCGGTGCTGCACCTGTTCTGCATTTTCGCCACCGACAAGGATAAGCGGAAGGAGAATCTCCACCGTAAGTCCGTGGCGATGGTGCTGTGGATCATCCCCGCGGTCACGTGGGTCTGCTCTGCCGTCACCTACGGCTACGTGTTCTATGAGAAGATCAATGTGGGGCTTATCTGCTGTCTGCTGGTGGGCTTGCTGTTCATCGCACTTGGCAATCAGCTGCCCCGACAGATGCAGAATCATGTGTTCGGCATCCGCACTCCCTTGACCCTGTCGGACGAGGATGTGTGGCGGGCAAGCCATCGCTTCGGCGGCTGGGTCATGACCCTGGGCGGCGTGGTGATCGTGGTATGCGCCCTGCTGCAGTGGTGGTGGGTGATCATCGCCGTGTTTGTGGTGGTATTCGCGGCGACCCTTGTCTATCCACGGTGGTACTACAATCAGCGGGAGAAGAAGTAAAGTGCGATTTTTTTGGCCTCTGCCCCCTGTGGGCGGAGGCCTTTTTTGTGCAATATTGCCGATTTTTTAACACTTTTTTCGTGGCAGTAGCAAGGGGCGGAAAGGGGGCTTTTCCTTGCGAAAGAGGGGTGTTTATGATAGAATAAATAATTGGTGAAATACAGCTTTCTATCGGTAAAGAAAGTGCCAAAAGTATGAAAACAGGAGTTGAGGAACGACTATGGTCATGTGTATTTTCTTATTCCTTCTCTGGCTCGTGCTGAATGGACGGGTGACGGTGGAGATCTGCCTTATCGGCGTGGTGCTGACGGCGGCGATCTACGCTTTCTGCGTCTATGCGCTGGGCTATCATCCCAAGCACGAGCGGCGGATCCTGCGTCGCCTTGCCATGTACGCGGTGTATGTGGTGATGCTGGTGTGGGAGATCTTCAAGGCCAACATGGCGGTGCTGCGGGTGATTTTGAAAAAGCCCCATCACTATGAGCCCGGTATCGTGCGGCTGCGTGTGCCACTGAAGGAGAATATTTCGAGGGTGTTCCTCAGCAACTCCATCACCCTCACTCCCGGCACCGTCACCGTATCCCAAGAGGGGGACGAGTATCTGGTGTTGTGCCTCAACAAGGACGACGCCCAGAGTATCCCCGATTGGTCGCTGGTAAAGTATCTTAGAAAAGTAGAGGAGGCGATGGAGAAGTGATCGAACAGGCCTACAACATTTTGTTTACCGTGACGCTGGTGGTGCTGGCGTTGTGCGTGCTGGCGTTGCTGGTGTATATCATCCGCTCTCACCTCACGGTGGATCGCATTATCGGCATCAACCTCATTGGCACCATCGTCTCTATCATCATCTGCGTGCTGACGCGGACATTCAACGAGGGCTATTTGGCGGACATCGCCATCATCTACGTGGTCATGTCCTTCATCGCCGTGATGATGCTGTGCCGCATCTATATTAACCTCTACAATCGGCGAAAGGAGGAGCAGAAAGATGATGTTTCTTGAGTGGCTGCGCTTTATCCTCGTTGCCCTTTGTATGCTGGGCGGTCTGTTCACCATGATTGTGGCCATCCTTGGCCTTTATCGCTTTGACTTTGCCCTCAACCGCATCCACTCCGCCGCCATGGGCGATACCCTCAGCCTCTTCCTCTTTGTGCTGGGTCTCGTTATCGCCGTGGGTTGGAACGTGGTGGCGCTGAAGCTGGTGCTGGTGCTGCTGCTCCAGTGGCTCACCTCGCCTTTGGCGAGCCATATGCTGGCACAGTTCGAGTACCATGCCGATGAACATTTGGCAGAACATATCGACCTGTCGCAGGCACAGTTCCGACAGGAATCCGACACGGAGGAGGTGGCGGCACAGTGACAATTTTCCGCATTTTACTGCTGACAGGTCTTTTGGTGTGCGCCATCGCCACCGCCTGCACGAAAAAGCCTATGCAGGCCGTCATTATCTACATGGCCTATTCCGTCATCATGTCGGTGGTGTGGATCTTGCTGGAGTCCCCCGACTTGGCCATTACCGAGGCCGCCGTGGGTGCAGGCGTTACCTCCATTCTCTTCTTCCTCACGTTGCGGCAGCTGAACCTCATTGACCGCGATCAGAAGAAGAAAAAAGACGAGGAACAGGAGGGTGAACATGAATAAGAAAGACACCTTCCTGCGCCGCTGGCTGCGGGGTGAAGTGGAGTTCTCCGCCCTCCTCGCCGAGCCCGTCTATCCCACCCCCGAAGAGGCCGTGCCCTACGAGCCCAAGGAGAACAAGCACGTTGCCATCCGTACCCTGCGCCGCAGCCGCACAGGCTACCGCGCGGCGGTGACGGTGTTGTGCATCGTCTTTGCCCTGTTTATGCTGCTGGTCATCGGCAACCTGCCCCAGTACGGCGCAGCCGATGCCCCCACCGTCAACGAAGTGCCCCAGCGCTATGTGGAGCAGGGCATGGAGGAGACAGGCGCTGTCAACTCCGTGGCGGGCATGATTCTCGACTACCGCGCCTTCGATACGCTGGGCGAGAGCTTCGTGCTGTTTACCGCCACCTGCGCCGTGACGCTCCTCATGTGCGCCGCTCCCGGTAAGAAGAAAAAAGAGCATGTGTTCGAGGCGGAAGTGGTGCGCTATGACAACGACCCCATTGTCCGCACCGTGTGCAAGCTGGTGATTCCCATCATTTTGATGTTCGGTATCTACGTGGTGCTGAACGGTCACCTCTCCCCCGGCGGTGGCTTCTCCGGCGGCGCTATTATGGCCTCGGCCCTTATTATCTACGCCATCGTGTGGGGCGAGGATAAGGCATCGCGGACGATTCCCAAGAAGGCCATCTCCCTTATCACACTCTGCGCCTTGGCCTTCTACGCCTGTTCCAAGACCTACTCCTTCTTCACAGGCGCCAACCATATCCACTCCATCATCTCTCCCGGTACGCCGGGCCGCATCTTCTCGGCAGGTCTTATTCTGCCGCTGAACGTGGCGGTGGGCTTCGTGGTGTGCTGCACCATGTATAGCTTCTATATGTACTTCAGAAGGGGGGAGCTGTAAGATGAACGGCATGTTCCAAAACCTTTTGCATAACTACGAAGAGTGCGTGTCCGTCATCCTCTTCTGCATCGGCTTCTGCATGCTCCTCTTTGACCGCAATCTGCTGAAAAAAGTCCTGGGTCTCGACATTATGGACACGGGCGTATTTCTGCTGCTGGCTGACCGTGGCTATATCGCGGGACGCATGGCAAACATCATTACCGATGGCATTACCGATGCCAGCTACTACATTAACCCCATTCCCGCTGGTCTTGTGCTGACGGGCATCGTGGTGTCGGTGAGCGTGTCGGCGGTGATGCTGTCGCTGACGGTGCGCATCTACCGCGAGTACCATACGCTGGATATGGACGCGCTGTACCTCATGATGTCTGAAAAGCGGAAGGGAGGGCGCGTATGAGCTTCGTGCAAAACTTCCCCTTCTTTACCATCATTCTCTGCCTTCTCTGCGCCGTAAGTACCTTCGTGGCGGGCGACAAGTGGGGTCGGCGGTTGAGCGTTGGTTTGCTTGTGGTGTCCGTGGCGCTGAACGCCAGCGTGCTGTGGTTCTGCGCTTCCAACAATATGAGCTATGCCTACATGATGGGTCACTATCCCGCACCGTGGGGTAACGAGATCATGGCGGGTGTCATGGAGCCTTTGATGGCTACCCTCTTCTCCGTGGTGATGCTCTGCTCCGTGCTGGGCGGCATGGGGCACATTATGGCGGATGTGCAGGATCACCGTAAGGTGTACTGGATCAACGTGGATATGACGCTGGTCTCCCTGCTGGCTCTTTGCTACACCAACGATATTTTCACGGGCTACGTGTTTATCGAAATCTGCACCATCGGCTCCTGCGTCCTCCTTTCTGCCAAGCAGAATGGACGCACCCTCATCGCCTCGGCGCGCTACATGATCTTCGCCCTTATCGGCTCGGGTCTGTTCTTGATCGGCGTGGTGCTGACCTATTCCGTGACGGGTCACCTGCTGTTCCCCCAGCTCCACGAGGCAGTGGCGGCAGTGTGGGCTGACGGCAGATACACCTTCTCCATGACGGCGGCTATCGGCCTCATGACGGCAGGTATCGCCATCAAGTCCGGTCTCTTCCCCTTCCACTTCTGGATGCCCGATACCTATGGACAGGCCACCCCCGCCTCCTCCGGTATCCTCTCCGGCGTGGTGTCTAAGGGCTACATCTTCCTTCTCATTAAAATCATCTATCGCGCGGTGGGCATTGAGGTGTGCACCGAGAGCGGTATTCAGGCGGTACTGCTTATTTTCGGTATCGGCGGCATGATCGTGGGTTCTATCTCCGCCATCCGCACCAAGCGTCTCACCACCATGGTGGCCTACTCCTCCGCCGCGCAGATCGGTTACATCTACATGGGTCTGGGCATGGGGACGGACGCCGCCCTCTTGGCGGCCATTCTCCACATCTTCGCCCACTCTCTTACCAAACCCATGCTGTTCCTTGCCGGCGCGGATTTGGCAGATGCCTCCGGCGGCGAGAACGAGTTCCACGCCCTTCGCGGCGCAGCGCACCGCGATGTGATGGCAGGTGTCCTCTTTACGGCAGGTTCTCTCAGCATGGTGGGTATTCCCCTGTTTATCGGCTTTATCCCCAAGCTCCACTTCGCCTCCGCCGCCTTTGATATGACGTGGCAGCAGTGGCCTGTGCTGCTGGGTCTTGCCATCTCCACGGTGCTGAACGTGGGCTATTTCCTCTATACCTCTATGGTGCTGTGGCTGCCGGAGAAAGAGGGCGTGGGCTACACCCGCGAAAAGCGCTGCCCCTGCCACTATGTTCCCGCCGTGGTGCTGCTTATCATCGCTATGGCAATCGGTATCTACTCTGCACCCCTCACCCGTCTCATTGAGCAGGGTCTTACCCTGTTCGTGGGCTACTAAGAAAGGAGCAAGAAAATGCTATATGTGCTGATTTTGCTCCCCCTGCTGTTGGGTGCGGGCTGCGCCTTCGTAAAAGAGGAGACCATCGCCAAGGCGAAAGTGCCCCTGCTGGCGGCGCAGGCCGTCATTACGGTGCTGTCCATCGTCGCCGCCATTTGGATGAATGGCACGGAGAGTGCCGTGTGGTACATGACCGAGTCCCTCACCTTCTCCCTCGCCCTTGATACTTTCGGTGGGGCGGTGGCGGTACTCATTACCGTGTGTTGGCTTCTCTCTATCCCCTACTCCTCCGTCTATATGCCCCACAGCGGGGCACAGAGCCGTTACTACTGCTTCCTCTTCCTTACGGAGGCGGTGCTGCTCGGTACGGTGCTGGCGGCGGACTTCGTAACCCTCTATCTCTTCTATGAGCTGACCACCTTGTTCTCCGCACCCTTGGTGCTCCATGAGCTGAACCGCAATGCCCTTCTCGGCGCGGGCAAGTACCTCTACTACTCCGTAGGCGGTGCGTTCCTCGCCCTCTTCGGCTTGGTGGCCCTCTATAGCGGCGGCGTGGATTTGCGCTTCACCGCTGGCGGTCATGCGGTGGAACTAAGTCCCGTGATGCTCATTGGCGTATTCTGCGTCATCCTCGGCTTTGCCGCCAAGGCGGGCCTCTATCCCCTCCACAACTGGCTGCCTGCGGCACACCCCGCCGCACCTGCCCCTGCCTCTGCCCTGCTGTCGGGTCTCATTGCCAAGGCAGGCGTCATCGCCGTGGTGAGAGTTCTCTTCTTCACGGTGGATTTGACCGCACTTCGCGGCACATGGGTACAGACGGTGTGCGTCATCTTGGCGCTGGTGACGGTGTTCATGGGCTCGTTTATGGGCTGCTTTGAGAAGGTGCTGAAAAAGCGCTTGGCCTATTCCAGTATCTCCCAAATCTCCTATGTGCTGCTGGGTCTGTTCCTCCTTTCCGAGGAGGCGCTGACGGGTAGTATGCTGCAGCTTTTCTTCCACGCGGCGGCAAAAATCGCCCTCTTCCAATGCGCGGGTGCTGTCATCTTGCTGACGGGTCGCACCCGCACGGACGAGCTGCGGGGCTTGGGTCGCAAGATGCCGTGGGTGTTTATCGCCTTCGCTCTCGCTTCCCTCTCGCTGGTGGGTATTCCCCCCTTCGGCGGCTTTTGGAGCAAGTGGTATTTGGCAACGGCGGCACTGGAGGCGCTGCCCGGATTCTTGAGCTATGCCGTCCCCGTGGTGCTGCTCCTGTCCGCTCTCTTTACGGCGGGCTACCTCTTCGCACCTGTGATTGCTGCCTTCTTCCCCGGGGAAAAGCCTATGGAAGAACTGCATCTCCACGGAAATCCCAACGCTCCCGCTCTGCTCCTCTCCCCCGTGCTGTTGGGCGGGCTGACGGGTCTGCTGGGCTTCTTCCCCGATGTGATGACGCGCCTTGCCCAGTCCATCGCGGGACTGGTCTTTTAAGGAGGTGGCTGCATGAACGGAATGTTACTGATTCTCGCGGTGCTCCTGCCTGTGGTGGCAGGTATCGCCTCCTATGTGCTGCCCCTGAGTGAAAAGACGCGGCGCATCTTCTGCAGCTGCGCCATCTTCGCCACCACCGTCATCGGCTGGCTGGCCATCCTCACCTGCAGCGAGGAGAAGGTGGTGCTCTTCTCCTTCACCGACAACCTCATTTTCTCCCTCCGCATGGATGGTGCGGCAAAGCTGTTTGTAGGCCTTTCGGCGACACTGTGGCCTTTTACCACGGTGTATGCGTGGGACTACATGAAGCATGAGGGACATCTCCCCATGTTCTGGGCCTTCTTTACGGCATCCTTCGGCATTACGCTGGGTATTGCCACCGCCTCCAACATGGTGACCATGTACCTCTTCTATGAACTGCTGACCCTGTCCACCATTCCCCTTGTCATGCACGCCATGCACCGCAAAGCCATTGCCGCAGGCATCAAATACGCCCTCTACTCCATTGCAGGTGCGGCGCTGGCATTCGTGGGTCTGGTGTACCTCATCGTCAACGATGCACAGGACTTCGTCCTCGGCGGTCATTTCGCCAATTTCAATGGCAACATGACGGTGCTGCTGACAGTGTTCTCCCTCGCCTTCGTGGGCTGCGGTGTCAAGGCCGCCATTTGGCCCATGCACAGCTGGCTGCCTACGGCGGCAGTTGCCCCCACTCCCGTGACGGCACTTCTCCACGCGGTGGCAGTGGTCAAGGCGGGCGCTTTCGCCTGTATCCGCCTTGTCTACTACGCTTTCGGCGTGGATGTGCTGCGTGGTACGTGGGGACAGTATGTGGTCATGTGCCTCGCCATCATTACGCTGGTGTTCGGCTCTGCCATGGCGCTGAAGCAGACCCACTTTAAGCACCGCTTGGCCTACTCCACTGTGTCTAACCTCTCCTACATCCTCTTCGCCTGTGCCTTGATGACACCCGAGGGCTTGGTGGCCTCGTGGGTGCATCTCATCGTCCACTCGGTGGTGAAAATCATGGCCTTCTTCTGCGCAGGCAGCGTGCTGCACTATGCCCACCGCGAGTATGTCCATGAGCTGGACGGCCTTGCCAAGCGGATGCCCTTGACGTTCATCGCCTTTACGGCGGCGGCCTGCGCCTTGACGGGTATTCCTCCCTTCAACGGCTTTGTCAGCAAGTGGTACATTGCTCTCTCGGCTATGGGCGAGGGCAGCATTTGGGCGACCCTCGGCTTTGTGGGCGTCCTCATTTCCGCGCTGCTGACGGCGATTTACATGTTCCAAGTGGTCATTAAGGCGTGGTTCCCCGCCAAGGATGTGCCTGCTATTGAGGCAGGCAGCGCCCATGAGGCAGGGCCTATGATGACGGTGCCCATCCTCATTCTCGCGGCGGCCTGTCTGCTGATGGGTCTCTTCCCCCAGTGGCTCCTTGACATTATTAGAGAGGCGGTGATGCTGTAATGGTATGGTTTGTGATTTTCTTCCCTGTCCTTGCAGCCCTCGCCACCGTGTACCTCGCAAAGCGGGGCGAAAAGGCGCTGGGTCTGTGGGCGGTCATCGCCACGGGCGCAACGCTCCTTGGTATGATTATTGCCGCAGTCAGCGGCTTTGGCGGCGTGTATACGCTCCCTGTCGTCCACCTCACCGTGGCGCTGGATGGTTTCCGCTGCCTCTACGGCATCGTGGTGTGCTTCATGTGGTTTGTGGCCGCCATGCTGTCGCCCCAGTATTTCCGCCATCATCATAATTTGGGGCGGTATTACTTCTTCTTCCTCCTCTGCCTCAGCTCCACCGTGGGCGTGTTCCTGTCGGCTCACCTCTACACCACCTTTATGTTCTTCGAGATGATGTCTATCGGCTCGTACGTGTGGGTGGCGCAGGAGGAGACAGAGGGCGCGATGGACGCGGGCAAGACGTACCTCACCATTGCGGTGTTGGGCGGTCTTGTGACGCTGATGGGCTTGTTCCTGCTCCATAATGTGACGGGTACGCTGCTGGTCAGCGAACTCCGCGAGGCCTGCATGGCCACCACGGAGCGCGGCAAACTGTGGGCGGCGGCACTCTGCATCTTCTTCGGCTTTGCCGCCAAGGCAGGTCTCTTCCCCTTGCACATCTGGCTTCCCAAGGCACACCCTGTTGCTCCTGCACCTGCTTCTGCCCTCCTCTCGGGCGTGCTGACCAAGGCGGGCATCTTCGGTGTCCTCACCATTACGGCGCAGATTCTCGTGGGCGAGGCCGCGTGGGGCTATATCCTGCTGGTGCTGGGCGCTATTACCATGGTGCTGGGCGCGGTGATTGCCGTGTTCTCCACCAACCTCAAGTACATCCTCGCCTGCTCCTCCCTCTCGCAGATTGGTTTCATTACCGTGGGCATCTCCATGATTTGTCTGCTGGGCGAGGAAAACGCACTGGCTGCCAACGGCTCGGTGCTGTACATGATGAACCACTCGCTGGTGAAGCTGGTGCTCTTCCTCTTTGCAGGCGTGGTGTATTATAACACCCACGCCCTCGACCTCAACGACATTCGTGGTTTCGGTCGCGGAAAGCCCTTGCTCCATGTGATTTTCCTCAGCGGCGCTTGCTCCCTTGCGGGTATCCCAGGTTTCTGCGGCTATATCAGCAAGACGCTGGTGCATGAGGCCATCGTGGAGTACGCCCACCACAGCCATCTGTGGACGATTACGGCGGTGGAGTGGCTGTTCCTCTTCTCCGGCGGTCTGACGGCGGCGTATCTCACCAAAATCTACGTGGCGGTCTTTTGGCAGAAGGGGAAGGACTTCGGCAAAAATTGGGGTACGCCTCTCAGTAAGGCAGCATTGTGCCTCGCTGCGGTGACGCTGCCCGTCATCGGCCTCACGCCCCATGTGCTGGCGGAGAAGCTCAGCGGTCTGACCCTCGACTTTACGGGCGGTCACCCCTTCCACCATGCGGTGCACTACCTTGCGTGGGTGAACCTCAAGGGCGTGGTCATCTCCCTGTGCATTGCGGCGGTGGTCTATTGCCTCTTTATCCGCACGGTGCTGATTGCTAAGGATGGCACTTATCGCAGCCTGTGGCCCAAGTGGCTCAGCTTGGAAGACAGCGTGTATAAGCCCTTCTTCCGCGCACTGTTCGCTGTTGTCCATGTGCTGTGCCGCCTTGTGTGCGACATTCCCGACCTGCTGGTGCTTGCTGTGCGCAAGACGGTGCTGCGGGATAGCCGTCCGAAGGTCAAGACCGACCCCTATCCCCGCTTGGTGCGGATGTTCTCCCGCTTCGGCGACGAGAGTGCCCAGCGCCATGCCGACATTACCGCCACACGCAAAGATGTGGTGTCCCGCTTTACGGGCTCTTTGTCCTTCGCACTATTGATGACTTGTCTTGGTCTTTGCGTCGCCTTGTGCGTCATGATCTTGACAGTTTTCTGATGAATCCACCCTTGTCAACAGATACGGACACTGGTATAATGGTGCTGTTGACTACTCCGCAGGTTTGCGGCAGATACTATATCCGAATCAATTTCAAAGGAGAAACAATATGAAAGTCCTGGTTGTGAACTGCGGCAGCAGCTCGCTGAAGTATCAGCTGATCGACTCCAAGTCCGAGAGCGTGCTGGCCTCCGGTCTGTGCGAGCGTATCGGCATTGATGGTGTCCTCAACCACACCCCCGCCGGTCACGATAAGATCGTCATGACCGATCCCCTGCCCGATCATCAGACCGCCATCTCCAAGGTGCTGGCGGCTCTCACCGATAAGGAGTACGGTGTCATCTCCTCCCTCGATCAGATCGAGGCTGTGGGTCACCGTCTCGTCCACGGCGGCGAGAAGTTTGCCTCCTCCGTGGTCATCACCGACGAGGTGATCGCCGAGGTGGAGAAGTGCTCCGACCTCGCTCCCCTGCATAATCCCGCCACCCTCATCGGCGTCCGTGCCTGCCAGGCCATTATGCCCGGTGTACCCATGGTAGGTGTGTTTGATACCGCTTTCCATCAGACCATGCCTCCTAAGGCTTACCTCTACGGTGTGCCCCACGAGTACTATGAGAAGTACAAGGTG